>JALZBM010000161.1 GCA_030947385.1 Vulcanimicrobiota bacterium | reverse complement strand
CGCGAGCGTTCTCGCCCTGCACGCGGCGTTCGGCTTTCTTGGCGGCAATCTGCGCCGCACCGGCTTCGATTTCGCGCAGTGCGGTGAAAATCGTGTCGAGCGCTTTGCGCGCCTGCGCGAGCGTCGCCTGCGCCTGCAACTCGGACTCGCGCGCCGTTTCAAGATGTTCGCGCAGCGGCGTTATGCGCGCGTCGAGTTGCGCGACGGTCACTTCGAGCGCAGCGCGCTCCTGTGCAACGCGCTCGACGTCTTGCGAGGTGACGTGGCTTTGCGCTTCGAGCGCTTCCCGCCGCGCGGCAGCCGCCGCGTAATCCGCTTCGAGTTGTGCGAGTTCCGCACGCTGATTCTGAATTTGGGCGCGCAGTTCTTCCAGCGCCAGTTCTTGCTGGTAGGCGCTGTGGCGCTTTGCGGCAAGTTCGGCGCTCAGGGTTGCAACCTTCGCGGCGGCAACGCCGCGTGATTCTTCGTTGCGTTCCAGTTCGACGCGAATTTGCTCGCGCTCGTCGCGGCGCGACGCGCTGGCTCGCAGATACGAGAGGATCTCTAAATCGCGCAGCCGCGCGGAAACTTTGCGATATCGTTTTGCGCGGCGCACCTGCGTTTCTAATTCAGGCACGCGTTTTAGCAACTCTTCGATGAGGTCGTTAATGCGAATGGCGTTTTGCTCGGTCTGTTCCAAGCGCCGCATCGATTCGTTTTTGCGCGCGAGAAATTTATTGATGCCGGCCGTCTCTTCAAAGAGGCTGCGGCGGTCTTGCGGCTTGCTGGTTAAAATCGAGTCGATCTGGCCTTGCGAGACGATCGCGTAAGAGCCGGGGCCGAGGCCCGTGCCCATGAGCAGATCCATGATATCGCGCAGACGCACGTGATTGCGGTTGATGTAGTATTCGATTTCGCCGGCGCGATACGCGCGGCGCGTAAATTCGACTTCACGGTAGTCGATCGGCAGACGGCCCGCACTGTTGTCGAACGTGATCGTGACTTCGGCCAGGCCAAGCGGCTTACGCCGCTCGTTGCCGGCGAAAATGACGTCTTCCATTTTGCCGGAGCGCAAGCTTTTGGAACTCTGTTCGCCGAGCACCCACCGAAAAGCATCGACGAGATTGGATTTACCCGAACCGTTGGGCCCAACGACGGCCGTGACGCCGCTGGAAAATTCCAGCGTCGTTTGCTCCGCAAACGTCTTAAAACCGAAGGCTTTAATACTTTTGAGTTTCAATCACTTGTCCTAGGGCGCGTAAAGCATGGGCAGCGGCTGCTTGTTGCGCAGCCTTCTTCGAATGTCCCGTTCCGGTTCCCAGTAACTCACCCTGCACGCTCACGTAAGACGTGAAGCGAGGAAGATGAGGAGGGCCCTCCCCTTCCTGGCGGTACTCCGGCATGCAGCCGAGGTGGCCTTGCGTGTACTCTTGCAAAATGGTCTTGGGATCGCGCGTGTATTCGTGCGAGTGTTCGGTGTGCGCAACGTGTTCGCGCAGCACGAACTCCCGTGCCGCCTCAAAACCGAACGTCAGGTACAGTGCGGCGATAAACGCTTCGAACGAGTCAGCCAGCACCGAAACGCGATCGGCGCCGCCGCTGTTGCGCTCTCCCGCGCCGAGTTGGAGCAAGTCGGAAAAACCCAAACGCCGTGCGCTGACGGCAAGCGCGCTATCGTTGACGATTGCGGCTTTGGCTTTGGTAAGTTTGCCTTGGTGGTCGCCCGGATACTCCGCGAACACCCACTGCGAAACGATCAAGCCCAAAATTGAATCACCCAAGAATTCCAGCCGTTCGTTGGAAACCAAACCCCGTTCTTTGGCGGCGCTTTCGTGAATGAAAGCCGCATCCATCGGCGAGTAATCATCGCTCGAAACGCCGGCCAGCTTAGCGAGCGCGCGCAAACGGCGCCGCCGGGACTCCCCTGGCACGCTCTAGCCGGTGTATTTGCGAACGGCGAGCACGCTGTTATGCCCGCCGAACCCGAACGAGTTGGAAAACGCGACGTTTACCGTCGCGCGGCGCGCCACGTTCGGAACGTAATCGAGGACACATTCTGGATCGGGCTCTTCGAAGTTGATCGTCGGCGGCATGATGTCGTTTTGCACGGCAAGCACGCTCGCAACGCCTTCGAGGGCCGCGGCGGCGCCAAGGGCGTGTCCAAACATCGACTTGCTGGAACTCACGGCAATGCGCTTGCCGAAAACGCGCTCGATGCCTTGGGATTCGGCCACGTCGCCTTGCGGCGTCGACGTGCCGTGCGCGTTGATATAATCGACTTCCGAAGGATCGATGCCGGATGCTTTGAGCGCGCGCCGCAGGGCGAGTTCGATGCCGTTCGCCTCGGGGTCCGGCGCGACCAAGTTGTACGCATCGGCCGATTGTCCGAAGCCGATAACCTCGGCGTAAATTTTCGCATCCCGTTTGCGGGCGGATTCGTATTCCTCAAGCAACAGAACGGCGCTGCCTTCGCCGAGGACGAAACCATCGCGTTGCTTATCCCACGGGCGGCTCGCTTTGGGCGGATCGTCGTTCCGGCTGGAGAGCGCTTTCATCGAGCAGAAGCCGCCGAGCGCAAGCGGCGAAATCGTGGCCTCCGCGCCGCCCGCGACCATCGCACGCGCTTCTCCGCGAACGATCATGCTATACGCGGTAGCAAACGCGTCGTTCGAACTTGCGCACGCGCTCGCCGTCGCAAACAGCGGGCCGCGGAATCCGTAGTGCATCGAAATGTGAGCCGGTGCGGCATTGCCCATGAGCATCGGGATAAAGAACGGGCTGACCTTGCTCCAGTTGTTATCTTTGTTCGCTTTATTGGCCGCATATTCGAGGGTGAGAATGCCGCCGATGCCGGTTCCGATAATCGCGCCGACTTCGTCGCGGAATTCCCGGTCGTCGGGCAGCTTGGCGTCTTCCACCGCTTCGGAGGCCGCCACAAAGGCCAGCTGTGCGAAACGGTCCATGCGGCGCGCTTCGCGGCGGCCGATACGTGCGTCCGCATCGAAGTCTTTGACTTCGGCGGCAAAGCGCGTTGAAAAACTGCTCGCATCGAAGGCCGTGATCGGCGCAACGCCGCTCTCGCCCGCGATCAAGCGCTTCCAAAACTCTTCATGGGTGTTCCCGATGGGGGTAACGGCACCAAGACCGGTGACTACAACACGTCTTTTGTCCAAAACAGTCCTTGGGTTATGGCACTACATAGCACGGCCCTGCCCGCGCCCGGTCAAAGAGCGCTCGCTTGCGAACCCGCCGCCTGCCGCGTTCGTTACCAGCCTGTCCCCATCACAAACTACCGGAGGAACGAGATGCAAAAATTCACCACGGCCGCTCTGGCCGCAGCCTTCGCGACGGCGAGTTCGCTCGCAATTCTCGCAAGCGGTGCGCAGCAGCCGGCCCAAAATCAGCAAGGCTTCCTATCCTCGGCGCCGGTCGTCGCGCGAGCCGACGGCGAAAACGAAGGCGGCGATAACAACGATCGCAGCAACGGTCAGAATTGCTATAATTCCGAGGGTCATCAGAAGGGCTGGTGCAAGCACCACGGCCGCAACGATAACGAAGGCCGCGGTCGCGGAAGAAACCGCAATGGCGGAAGCGTCCTGGTCACCGGAGTCGTCGAACAGATCGATGGCCAGACGATCTATTTCCGGCGCGACAACGGCCAAACCCTCACATTTATCGACAATACCAACCTGCCGCTCGGCCGGGGCCAACGGATCGTCAACTTACGTCTGTATCGCGTGCGCGGCGGATACGCTCTTGCGCCCTATAATAACTACAATAACGGCAATTACAATGGAAGCAATAATCCTTACAACGGCCAAGGCCAGCGAGCCATCAGCGGCGTCGTTTTGGTCGTGGTCGGTAGCACCCTCACGTTCGTAAACCAGTCCGCGATCGATATCAGTCAAGCTCAATCCCGTGGAGATATTCGCGTCAATCTCACGCCGGGAGCCAGAGTTACCGCCTACGGATACTACGACAGCGGCAACCGATTCCACGCGGTATCAATTCGCTGACCGCGAGCTAGCTTCTCAAAACGCGCCAACGTCGCGCAATAAACCCCAGAGCACCGGCACGCCCGGTGCTCTCTTTTGCCCAGGTGGCCGCCACTCCCATAATCGGGTGGTCCAATAGGTACCCTTGGATGGCCATATTGGCTGATTGACCCTCCATCAATGGACTGGTAGGCTCGGAGGAAAGCTTCGTCGCTGTCTTGCCCGACAAGGAGCCCGCCATGGCCGTTTTCGCCCCCTCGTCATCCGCCCTGGAACATCGTTGGGCGCACGATCCGCGATGGGCGGGCATTCGGCGACCCTATAGCGGCGAGAAGGTCGTGCGCTTGCGCGGCTCGCTACCGATCGAATATACGCTGGCGCGCCGCGGAGCGGGCACTCTCTGGGACCGCCTGCGTACCAGCAACTACCTCGCAGCGCTCGGTGCCTTAACAGGGAACCAAGCGGTTCAACAGGTTAAAGCGGGACTCCAAGCGATTTACTTGAGCGGCTGGCAAGTCGCTGCGGATGCGAACGCAGCCGGCCAGATGTATCCCGACCAAAGCCTGTATCCCGTGAGCAGCGTGCCCGATGTCGTGAAGCGGATCAACAACGCGCTGCGCCGGGCCGACCAAATTTCGACGATGGAAGGTGAGACGTCGACGGATTGGTTTGCACCGATCGTCGCCGATGCCGAAGCCGGGTTCGGCGGCGCTCTCAACGTCTTCGAACTCATGAAGGCGATGATCGAGGCCGGCGCCGCCGGCGTTCATTTTGAAGATCAACTCGCCTCCGAAAAAAAATGCGGGCACATGGGCGGTAAGGTGTTGATTCCGACCGCGACCGCCATCCGCCATCTCGTCTCCGCACGTTTGGCGGCGGACGTATCCGACGTTCCCACCATCATTATCGCGCGCACCGATGCCAACGCGGCCCAATTGATTACGAGCGACGTCGACCAGCGCGACCGCGAATTTCTGACGGGCGAACGCACGCCGGAGGGATTTTACCGCATGCGGGGCGGGCTGGATGCCGCGATCGCGCGCGGCATCGCCTACGCGCCGTACGCGGATTTGATCTGGTGCGAAACCTCCGAACCGAACGTTGAAGAGGCGCGCCGTTTCGCAAGCGCGATTCATGCCAAATTCCCCGGCAAACTGCTCGCCTACAACTGCTCGCCATCGTTCAATTGGAAAAAGAAACTCGATGGGCAAACGATCGCGACGTTCCAAACGCAGCTTGCCGCAATGGGATACAAATTCCAGTTCGTCACGCTCGCGGGCTTTCACGCCCTCAATCACAGCATGTTCGAGCTGGCGCGCACGTACAAAGAGCGCGGCATGGCGGCATACTCGGAATTTCAACAGCAAGAGTTTGCGAGCGAAACACACGGGTACACGGCCACGCGCCACCAGCGCGAAGTTGGAACCGGCTACTTCGATGCGGTGACGGAAACGATTGCCGGGGGCACGGCTTCGACCGCTGCTCTGCGCGGTTCGACCGAGGAAGAACAGTTCGAAACCGTGGCCAAGCCGGTATCGGTTCCCGCATAACGTGATGCTGTACACGGCCCCGGCACCGCGTAAATTACCCGCCGGATTTCTCGATTTTTATCGTTCGCTACACGCGCAGTTTGCACCGCGTCAGGCGCAGTTCGTAACGCGACGCGCGAACGTTCTGGCACTCGCGCATTCTGGAGTGCTTCCATCGTATCGCAC
>JALZBM010000034.1 GCA_030947385.1 Vulcanimicrobiota bacterium | reverse complement strand
TCCATCCGGAGTAATAAACGTAATGGACGTCTTCGCTTAATGCGTGGGTAGGGTCTTCGCAACCGTCAAGGTCGAACTCATCCGGACCCGGGGCAATAACGGGATCCGCGTCCATTGCGAAGTTGACACCGTCCGAAGAGACGCCGTGATAAATGCGCGCAATTTTCTCGGCCGCAATCCCCGAGTGATTTGCTAATTTGTCGTCCACCAGATCGGAAGCCAACTTACATTGCGGAAAATAGCCGGAGTGTTTATCTGAACGTACCTTCGACGACCCTCGAAACCGGCGGCGGATCCAGTCGGACGGCTTTCGGACGCTATAGTAGTAAAGTGGTGTTGCCATCTTCCCTTACCTCTGATGATTTGAAAGGACCACCTTGAACCGTCATTATCGCTTTCTTACCATAGCCATGTTCGGCGCGCTGATCTTTAGCCCGAGTCTATGCTCCGGTAGAGTCGCGTTCGCGGTAACCGCAGACGCATGCTCGCTTGTTCGGATTTCGCAAGTGCACACAATAATCGGGGCTGATGCCAAATTGGTTAGAATCCCACAAAACGCTTCAGACGACGGAAACACCGTTTCCCATTCCCATTGCGTGTACGTCTCAAGAACGTACGGTGCGAGCCTGGAGTATTTAAGATACCCGACGGTGCAGCAAGCCCAGAGTGCCTTCGTTCAGGGACGAGCGCATTTCCGAGGGTCCGTTGAGGTCAAGGGGAGCGCCATCGTCTCCGCGTACGTCAACGATATGTCGAGCGCACATCTCGAGCAAAAGACACTTAGCAAAAAGTTCGCCACGGCAATGCTTGCGGCCATATAGCACGTACTCCCGCCAAAATTTTCCATCCAATTTGTCGATAACGTCGCCAGAACGCGCGCTCGATAGAATCTACGCCCCATACTTTCAACTGCAAAGCATTGGCGAGGCACGTCTGGACCATACTACGTTCGGCATAGCCTGCGAATGGCACGCCCAACGCCAAGACGGTATTCCACGCTTCATGGCCTCCGCGCGCACAAGATCAACGTCGAGCTTGAACAGCTTGCAGAGCGGTTCGATTGGAATAAGTCAAACGCGCCCAACTTATGGCCGGGAAGCGTTCCGCGCTTGATAAGTGCACGCAAACTGTTGCCGGAGTATGGAACAAGCGTGCGCGCAAACTGCGCATTGTTGAGCATTAGCACGCGTCGATTCGTTCGGGCCCAACATGCTTACCTTCGCTCGGCGTATGTCCGGTTCGCGTCGGGTGCTGCACGCCGTATGGAATTCTTACACGGCTGCGACCGTTCGGAGCTTTACTCTGACGAAGGGCCACCCATTGGTGAGGTTAGCATGGGCTTGTTCCGGCTAGTCGCGGAAGACTGGTCACCTCCAGGATTCGCTGCGAAGTCTATTGCGTGTTGCTTTATCGACTGTTTCTGGCAGCGCGTCGATCACTGCGTTGAGCGTAACGACTACCCCATGAACGTCATCAGGATCGACGACGCGACCTTCGTTGGGGTTGAAGGCCGGTGATTCGATCGTTCGGAGGTCGGCCGGCTGTTCGGGTCACCAAAAACCTCTCGCCTATATCTTCCGATCGTGCTCGCGGTGAGCACGGGAGCACGTCGCGGGGAAATACTTGGCTTACGATGGGACGATATCGATTTCGCACGATCTACGATTTCGATAAGTCGCGCGTTGCAGCCGGACGGCCCGCTTGTTGAGCCAAAAACAGCGCGTTCACGCCGAACGATCGCAATACCCGATGAACGCGGCAGAGGCGTTGCGACGGCACAAAGCGAGTCAAAATGAGTTGCGCGTGTCGCTCGGCCCTGCCTTCGGTGGACCATGGCTATGGGTTTGCGACGTGCTCGGCAAGCCGTGGCTGCCTGACGGAATCTCTACCCTGTTTCGTTCGATCCTGACGGAGGCGGAATTGCGACACGTCCGATTTCACGACCTGCGGCATTACGGCGGCATCCCTATTGCTGGCAGACGGGGTCCCAATCACGACCGTGGCCGAAACCTTGGGACATGCAAATACCTCTATAACGCTGTCCTTTACTCTCACGCAATACAGGGTGGCCAGGAGGCCGCGGCCATGGCGATGGGTGAAATTCTCAAGGACGCTTTTGGTGGCCGTTGAATCTCGTCGCGAGTCAGGATCCGAAAAATGTTGGCCAAAATGTTGGCCGCATGCGAACGCTCCGCTCTGATAGTGACTATTCCCTCGTAAATCCGGTATGCCGACGTAGCTCAGTTGGTAGAGCAGCTGATTCGTAATCAGCAGGTCAGCGGTTCAAATCCGCTCGTCGGCTTATGTAGCCCAAAGAACGCGTGCCGTTAGGGCCTTTTAAGGACGGCGCGGAACGTGCCTGTTTAGACGAATTAACAACCGGCCGCAATATTCCGTACATCGAAAACCTTCATTTCCGTGCGAAACGTGCGTATTCCGAAACGGTCGTGCGTGGTCGCAACCCGCCGTTATCGCGATGGTGCTATCGGGCTCGCGGTCGTCGGTTTGGGCTCGCATTCAGTAAGATAGGGACTACGGTGATTGAGGCGTGGAACATTCGCCGGATAGACGCTTGGATGTTCTTCGACCCACTTGATGCTGACGACGGTGAGATACTCGAAAGACTCGAAGACGGCATCGTCGTTCATGTGCGCGCGTAGGTAGAGGATTTGGGGTTCGCAAAGGTCCCAAGCTGTCTTAACGATGCCCGCGTAGTTGTCGGCGACGCTCCCCATCGTAACGATTTTTTGCAGCACCATCGAACCTAGCACTTCGTACCAGTTGGCAACGTGTAGAAGTGCTTGATTGATCTTGACTGCCATTTCGGAGGGCGCGGGCGCCTTTCGCGTGATGTAGGCGCGATAGAGCGGGTCCTGCATCGCTTTTGCGAGTGAGCCGTCCAGCAAGAGTTCCATCGCGTTTATAAAAACCGGGTTGGAAAAACTGGCGCGAAGGGCGAGCATGGCATTGATCGCATTGCCCGCGCGCATGTGACGTAGTTGGATTAGGGCAGCGATAGCCGTTGCGGTGATAACCACCGCGGAAACGATCGAGCCGACCGCGCTCCATACTTCCGGCGTCATAGCGCGATATTTTAAACCGGGGTTTAACGAATCCCCCTAACAGATGACGCTAATTTCTCCGCTTTGCTTGTACGTCTCGGGTTCGATGCGCACATTATAATCGCAGCCGAGCGTATTCGTAACGTACCACTTGTGCGTGAATCCGATTCCATAAACAAGGTGGTCAAAATACGCAAACTGGTGAATCGAAACTGCCTGTGCGGCGGTGCCGCCCAGATCAAGTTTCTTCTTTTTCTGATAATCGGTCCACACCGCATAGCCGGCCATGAAAGCCATTACGTCTGAACCTAACAGTGACGCTGAAGGCTGGAATTTAGCGATGGGCTGGGAGTTGGGCGGTTGCGGTGGTGCACCGATTTCTTTCTGCACTATATGATAGTCGTAGTGAACGCCGTTCCAAACGCCGGAACCGGCCAGCCGTTCAAATCGAACGACGTAAGAATTATCGTCCGCGTTCAGGCTTTGAATTATACAGCACCGTAAGGTTTGCTCGATTAAGTCACCATGTTCTTTTGCAAAGCGCGGGTAAGCAATGATGATTGCCTGCATGGCTGAACCGTCGACTTCGACGTTGCGCGCGTCCAGAAAAAGGTAACCGTCGGTCCTCCATGCCGTATCGCCGGCGTGGGCGACCCCCGTTAGCATAAGGATGCCCGTCAGCGTCAATAAAAGACATCGTCTCATCGTTTTCATTTAGTTCACCCTCACACTTCTTTGAGAAATGAAAGCATTGCGCGGTTGAATAGAGCTGGCCTTTGTAACGGTGCGAAGTGGCTCGAACCGCGAAGGATTAAGCGCTTCGCAGCGGGGATGGTGCTCGCGAGGTACTCCATGTGTTCGAGCTTGAGGAACTCATCATAGTCGCCGGAGACGATCGCTACGGGTAGGCGAATCGCCGTCAAATCACGCGCGCTGTAGTTCGGTTCGGTCGCCATCATGTGGGCTACGGCTTTCGAGAAAGAAGCAAACGCTAGCGGCGTGCTTGACAATCGCGCGTAGTCTCCTTTGTGCCGGGCAAAAATGCGCGCGATGATCGGGTCGTCGGACGGTACACCCGGCTTTACGCCCGTGGGATCCATGTTGCCCGCAAAAGCGAACGCTCGCGTTATCCGGTTCGCGTTTTTCATCGCCAACGTCAGGGCAACGATCGCGCCGTCACTCCAGCCGACAACGGAAGCCTGTGCGACGTTCAATGCATCCATCACCGCCAGCACGTCGGATGCCATCAACTCGTAGGTAAAGGGCCGTTCGTCGCGAGTGCTTCGTCCGTGGCCGCGACTGTCGATTGAGATAACGCTGAATCCCGCATCCACCAAGGCCGGGATTTGGTTGAACCAATTCTCGCTATTGCCAAGGCCGCCGTGTAAGAGAATCACGGCCGGCCCGGCACCGTACCTTCCGTACCAAATTTTCGCACCGATGTTCTCGACGATGCCGCTAGCTTTTGATTGCGGCATCGGAGCAAAACGCATGGTTTCAAACTCGCGTAAGTCATCGTCCGATATTTCCAAAAGGGCTCCTTGAACGTGCATTCTCGTAAGCTCAATGACGAGCCCATCGTAGCATGGGCTCCCTAAAGCGATAATGCGGCATTTTTGATAGTATACTTGCTTTTAACAAGTAAACGTTGTATAGTGTTACCTCCAGTCCTCGTCGGGTTGACGGGGGCTTTCTCAGAGAAAAAATCTTCACGAAAGGACTCCGCCAATGCAATCCGTTGTTGCGAAACCCGTCTCAAACCGCACCCTTTGGACCGCGCGCGTGATCGGTGGGCTCGCCGTCCTGTTCTTACTGTTCGATGCGACGATTCACACGCTCGTGCCCCCTGCCGTGGCGCAGGCTTTCGCTCAAATCCACATGCCCGTTGGCTACGCTCCCATCATCGGGGTTGTTGAATTCATTAGCATGGCACTTTATCTGATTCCCCGCACCGCGCTGCTTGGGACCGTCCTGTGGACCGCTTACCTTGGAGGCGCGATCGCCACCAATCTGCACACGCCCAGTCCCGCTTTCGGGATTGTATTCGCGCTCGTGGTTGCCGTCATGCTGTGGGCGCCGCGCTACCTTTTGGACGAACGCCTGCGCGATATTTTTCCGCTTCGCCGCGTTCTTTAGCCGGTCTGGGCGCAGGGGCGGGTTACAAAGCGGAGGAGCGATGTGAGCGGGTACTCAATTCTGAGCTAGAATTTGTTTTGCGTGGGTGTGTTATCGGAAGACTTCAGCGATCCGGCCTTTGGTTGCTTCTCGTGACGGTTTTTGCGCTCGTTTACTGCGCACCGGTTCGCGCCCAGTCGTTGACGCCCGGCGATATCGTTGTCACCGTTAGCGACGACAAGACGGCCAAGCCCGTCAACAACGCAGAAGTGTTCCTTCTCGGTTCCGGTACGTCGCAAAGCTCGCTTACGGATGCGGCGGGCAAGTTGACGTTTCAAAGCGTACCGCCGGGAATCTACCGCATCGCCGTGCAGCGATCCGGCTATCAACGAACCGAAGTCGTCGAGTTCGAAGTGCGCGAGGGCGCACGCGTTGCGGTCGATGTAAAATTATCGACCGCCCTAAAAGAGATCGGTTCGGTTAACGCGCACTCGACCGTTGCGATCGATGAAGAAAGCGTGCGGCCCGAAAGCGCCGAGCGCAAACTCTCGCAATCGCTCAAGGACGCGCTGAGCAACATGGCCGGCGTATCCGTTGACGACTCTTCGTACGAGAACTCCGCATTCAACATTTCGCTGCGCAATCACGATCCGTCCCAAACCGGTAAGTCGATCGACGGCGTTCCGGTTACGGGAGCCGGGGCGAATGCACTCGGCGCGGCGCAGGGCCTTTTCACGGGCGCGACCGTCAATTTCAACCCCACCGCCGGGTACCTCGGGGGCAACGTAAACTTTCAAACCTTGCAACCGACGAAAACGTGGAACACCAATGTTATCGGTACCGTTGGCAATCGGGGAGCCGCAGCCTACTCGCTTTCGGCAACCGGCTCCAAGGGGCGCTTGTCGATGGCGTTTCAGCATGCGCTGAATGCACAAGACTCGCCGCTCAGCGGAATGCGCTACCGCGATCAAAGCGGGCGCTATTTCGAACATTTCGCCGGCAATAAATCCCAGGCCGAGCTTGTGAAGTTCGCCTATGAATTGTCCAGCCGGGCAAGCGTCGAGGCTTCAACGATCCGGGTAAACGCTTCGTATGATAATCTGTGCAACGATTACGTAACCGTCGAGGCGTGCGGTTATGGCTCCGTGCCCGAGAGTCATAATCTGTACACGCAGTATTCGTTCAGTGCCAATTCGCTAATCGGAAACGTGCAGAGCACCGCCTACGCCGGATTTCAATCCGGGAACTATGCGACCAACGACTCCGGCCGTTTTTTGAACGGTGTGCCACTCCCTCCGTATCAGGTGCGCGGCACATTTGATGGTTACTACTACGGTGCATACGGATCCACAACCGCGCGCAGACACACCGTCTCCCTGGGCTACTATATCGACGAAGAACACCAGCGGGTCGTGCAAACTTTCAACGGCGTGCCGGCCGCCTTTGCCCAACCACCCACGCGACAATCGCAATTGCAGTCCGAGGACAAGGTAAAGGTCAATAACAAACTCGCCCTCACGCACCAACTGAGCATTCAGTCTGCTACCGGCGCTGGCACAGCCCTGGTATTACAGGAAAGCGCCGATTGGACGCCGGCCAAGAACGATGTCTTTGAGGGAAGCGTTGCCGTTGGTAGCGCGCAGCCAAGTTTTGAAACAAGGGGGCAAATTACCGATCCGCCCGATGCGGATTACGATTGTTACAACCGTTCCGTTTTCGTCAACGGTCCGAACGATCCGGCGGTGAAACAGTCTTCCGTCAACTATAATTTTTCCTGGCGTCACAAAGTTGCCGGAGGAACGTGGAACGCGTCCATTTACCGGCAAAACGCGTTCGGGCAAAACTTGCGCGCGGCCGTACCCATCGCGGCAGACCCCGCATCGAATTTTCCCGCGGGTTTGACGGCTTATCTCGGCGCGATCGGCAAATTTTGGGCATCCCCGACCGTATGCGGAACTATTCCGTTCAACCCGCAAGCCGTCTACGACACGCACATGATTTCCGGGGAAGGCCAGATCAATGCGGGTTTCACCATATCCGGGCAGCTCCGGCTTAGCCGCAACCTCATGCTATTTCCCACCTACGGCGTGGGCAGCACGTACCTCTCGACAATCGATCCGCGCCTCGCATCTCTGGGCAGCTACTACGCCATCGGACGTCAACTACCGAACAGGCCGTTGCGCACGGCGGGGTTGATTCTCGATGGCGTCGTCCCAAAAAAGCACATCGAGTGGCTCGTCGGCGCGCACTTCAGCGACGTGAACAACCCTAACAATCTTCCGGCGTATACGGTGTTTAATGCGGGTCTCGTGATCACGCCGAAATTCGGCGGAACCGTCACGTTCGTCGAGTCAAATATTTTCGGCACGCATACCGGACTATTCTCTTCCTACCAGGGTATCAATCCGCGCCAGTTGGTGGGGGGTGGGTCTTTCGCCTATTCGACGACGCCCTTGCCGCCAAGACAGTGGAGCGCAACGTGGCGCATTCCGTGGCAACAGAAAGTTGTGCCGCAGCCATCCGCCGCCCCCAAGCCGAAAACCTAACCGGCGCCGCTAGTTGCTAAAACGGGTGGGTGAGAACATCGCGACGGCGTGTCTCGATCCGCCGTCAAGCAAGTAGTCCGCCATGATTTCGCCGACGACGGGGCAGAATTTGAAACCGTGGCCGGAAAAGCCGCCTGCAACGTAGACGTTCTGATGATTTGGGTGCGGTCCGATGACGAAGTGCTCGTCCGGAGTAAGAGCGTACATGCACGCAGATGCGCTACGGTATCGCCCGGCGGCCCCGGGAATAAAGGCTGCGAGTTGCGCGCGGTTGCGCTCGATCTCCGCTTGCGAAACGTCGCGTTGCAACTGCTGCGGCGTCGTGAAATCGCCCGTATGGTGGAACGCGCACTTGACCCCGTCGCCATAGTCGGGAAATCCGTAGAAGAACTTCCCGTCCCGCTCCAAAGCAAACGCGCAGAAATTGCGCTCCGCAAATTTATCCGGATCGAGCGGCTCGAACCAGACCTGGACGTTGCGCTCGATTCGTACCGGCATGCGCTTGTCCAAAACGTCGTTCAACCACGGGCCCGCACAAATCGCGAGTTTACGCGCGCGTACGTTCGTACCGTCATCGAGCGTAATGGAGATATGGCCGGCATCGGCCGCCCAGTTCTTCACGCGGGTCTCGAAGCGAAGATCGGCGCCGTGTTCGGCTGCTACGCGCAGATGCGCGCGCACCGCTGCTTCCGGAAATACCGCCCCTGCGCTCGGTTCGAAAACGCCGACCTCGTCCGGCAGCGCCAGAAACTGCGGATGGCGGAGCCGCAACTGTTCGGGGTCCAGAATCTCGACTGCGAGGTCGTGGGCGCGCGCGCTTGCCAGCGTTCCGGAAATCAAATTGGTTTGCGGCGTCCCAACAAAGATGCCGCCCGTCCGGCTACGCAGCGTGGTCACGGTTTGTGCTTCCAGATCGTTCCATAATTCGTACGCCCGGCGTAACAACGGGACGTAGTCCGCGCCTTCGAAATACGCCAACCGGATAAGCCGCGTGCCGCCGTGGGAAGCGCCCAAGGTATGAGCGGCGGTGAATTGTTCCAAACCGACGACGCTGCTGCCCCGGCGCGCACTGTGAGCTGCTGTGGCGCTTCCCATGCCCCCCAGCCCAATCACAGCCACGTCGTAGATCATATAAACAGTCACTTTCTCAAGAAGCTATAAAGAAAGATCGCATGTACGCCAAAGACCGTCCGGTCGTCACCCTCACGGGCGACTACGACAGCGTTCGCCGTGAGGAATTACGCGAAAACCTGTATGCCTTAAAAGATGAGGATGCCATTTCGATCGACCTCACCGCCGTGGACTATATGGATTCCAGCGGCCTCGGTGTACTCGTCAATTTCAACAAGCGGTTCGTCGCCAAAGGTGGCCCACCCATCAAATTGCTCAACATCCAACCGCGTTTACTGCGTCTCTTCAGTATTACGGGGTTGGCGCGGGTGTTCGAGATCGCTTAGAGCGAGAGCTTCACTTGGGGGCCGAAACTTCTCGCGAGCAGGTCGCTATCCACGATCGGCGCGGGGGGCACGACCTGCCCTAAGTCGATAAGTTCGACGAACAACTTCACGCACTGGGCATCCCACTGCGTACCGGCACCCCGCAAGAGTTCCGCGCGGGCGAACTCTACGGTAAGAGCGCGCCTGTAGGGACGGTCGGTCGTCATTGCATCGTACGTGTCGCACACGGCGATGATGCGCGCGCCCAGCGGGATGTCGTTTCCGAGTAGTTTTCGCGGATACCCGTTTCCATCCCACCGTTCGTGATGATGCACGATGCACGGCACGATTCCGCGCATCGCTTCAACGTCGCCGAGAATCTCCGCGGCAATATCCGGATGAAATTGAATGACGTCGCGCTCGTGGGCATCAAACTTCCCCGGCTTGAGCAGGATCGCATCGGGAATTCCGATTTTTCCGATATCGTGCAACAGCGCGGCGTGTTCGACGGTTCCCACCAATTGCGGAGGACACTTCATCCGCTCCGCGAGTTTGCGGCTGTAAGACGCGACGCGTTGCGAATGGCCCGCGGTGTAGGGATCGCGTTTATCGACGATTTGCGCGATGCCGCTAATGGTTTGCACGAACGTGCCGTCGGCAAGCCGTTGGCGCCGGTTGAGTTCGCGCTGGGCGGCGATGGCAAGCGTGACGAGCGATAAGAAAATGAGCGCCACCGCAGCGAGCGTTGCACCAATGACGACACGTTGTTCCGGAGCGTCCTGCTGACGCATTTGCGCGACGGAGAAGTCAATGGCGATAACGGCGCTGAATAACGGACCGGTTCGCGAAGCAATCGGAACGTAGGCGGTCAGCAAACGTTCGTTTTGCTCCACTTGCTCGGGAGTGCGGTACACGTTCTGCGCGGCGATCGCCGCCGCCACGCCCTGAGGGGCAACAAGTGTCGAAGCCGGATACAGTGCCGTTCCGTCAGGCCAATAGACGCGCACGGCGCGCACGTATTGTTGAAAACTTGCGGCCTGTGAAGCGCCCTTGCTGATGTCGCTGTACGTTCCGTGCAGTACTTTCGAGCGCGGATCCACGCGCGAAAGTGAATCGGCCAGAAGCGCAGATGTCTGACCGACCGAGGTGTTGATCAGATCGCTCTCGAGCACTTTTTGGTGTTCGCGGTCGGTGATATACGCCAAACCGACCGCCGTAATCACGGCGGCGAGAAAAGTTACGACGGTAAAACGCGCAAGAAACGACCGGAGCATCTATCTTTACTATCGGCCGCCCGCCCGGCCGCCTCAATGACGAGCGGTCAAGAATGTGTACGCCGGGGTAGGGCGCCCTCTTTAGGCCTTACCGGGATGAAACTGAAGGGCGAGGCCATTCATGCAATAGCGCAATCCGGTTGGGGGCGGTCCGTCGTTGAAGACGTGGCCGAGGTGTCCGCCGCACCGGCGGCAGAGCACTTCGATCCGCTTTTCGATCAGGGAATAGTCACTGCGCTCGCGGACCGCGTTCGGCAGGGGCCGGTAGAAGGACGGCCAGCCGGTGCCGCTGTTGAATTTCGTGCTCGAACTGTAGAGCGGCAGATCGCAGCCGGCGCACGCGAATGTGCCGTGCCGGTGCTCTTGATCCAGCGGCGAACTGCCCGCGGGTTCCGTTCCGGCTTCGCGCAGGATATTATAGCGTTGGGGACCTAAGCGGGCACGCCACTGATCGGATGTAAAGTGCACTTCGAACGTATCGGGTTTGGCAGCGCTCGCCACACGCGAGGCCGCGAGCCCCGCCCCCGCGAGGACGGCAGCAGCACCAAAACCGCGTAGGAGGGTGGATCGGCTTACACGTTGATATGACATGACACTCCGTGCTTCTCATTGTACCGTTGGTGGTAATCTTCGGCCGCAAAAAATGTGGTCGCGGGCTCGATCTGGGTCACGACCGGTTTGTTGAACCGGCCGGATGTTTCAAGCGCGCTCTTTGATTCACGTGCTTCTTGCGCTTGTTCCGGCGTATAGTAGAAGATTGCCGAGCGGTATTGGGTACCGACATCCGGACCCTGGCGGTTGAGGGTGGTCGGGTCGTGCATGCGCCAAAACAATTCCAGCAGCTTTGCGTAACTGACTTTATCGGGGTCGTAGGTTACCTGCACGACTTCCGCATGCCCGGTGCGTCCCGTGCAGACTTGCTGGTAGCTCGGATTCTCAAGGCTTCCCCCGGCGTAGCCGGAAACGGCGTCGATCACGCCTGGAAGCTGGCGAAAGGCCGCTTCGACTCCCCAAAAGCATCCGGCTCCAAAGGTGGCAACTGCTGTATTCATACCTCCATAGAACGGTTAAATCCGAGCGTTGGATGCACTCAGCCGCGCGTCACCAAGTGCCGGCCGGATGGGTTGATACGGTAGGATGACGCAGCAACTCGGATTTTTTGAAGAAGAAGATCGTTCGATCGCGCGGACACCGCAGGGCGAAATCGTCTACTACCCGGCGGTTTTCACGAGCGCGGAAAGCGCATCGCTCTACAAGCAGTTGCTCGACGCCGTCCCGTGGTCGCACGATACTATGAAGATGTATGACAAGATGGTCGACGTGCCGCGGCTCGTTGCATGGTATCGCGATCGGGATTCGCTACCGGAGCCGCTCGAACGGATTCGTACGAAGGGGCAAGAACTGCTCGGCGCTCGCTTTAACGGCGTCTCGCTCAATTACTATCGCGACGGCTCCGACAGCGTGGCTTGGCATAGCGACCATAACGAAGAACTCGCGCGCGAACGAATGGTTGCGCTGGTAAGTCTCGGTGCCACGCGGCAGATGCACTTTCGCACCAAGGCGGTACCGCGCCGTCAACTGCGCTGCGATTTGGCTCCCGGATCGGTGCTCGTCATGCGCGGCGACGTTCAAAGCCTTTGGGAGCATTGCATTCCAAAGGTTTCTCGCGGTACCGATGCGCGTATTAGCGTCGCGTTGCGGACGAAGGTATGAGGTGCCAAAACTGCACGCCGGTTGGAAGGGCGGCGGCGGCCAGCGGTGTGAGTTCGTAACCGCGCAGATTGCTTGGAACGACCGCGCCGAGACGATTTGAATACAGATAAAGCGCCGGAAGATCCTCGGCGGCTAACTCTTGGTAGCGGCGCAGCGCAGATCGGGCTGCGGATACGGAGGAGGCGCTGCGCGCGTCCTCGATCGCGCGGTCGACCTGCGGATTGTTATAGTAGCCAATATTGTAGCCGCCGTTCTCACGCGTTTGCTTGGAATCGTATTGCTTGTAATCATCGGGATAGGCGGGGAGGATGACGCCGCGGAGTGCAAGGGAAAATCGCGAGTGATGCAAGTCCTCAAAGAACGTGCGGATCTCTTCGTTCTGCAGTTCGCAATCAATCCCGACGGCACGCAGATTGGCCTGAATCAGTTCGGCGATGTTGCCGGCGACGGCGTCCGTCGCGCCGCCGGTCTTCAATGTGACGCGCAGCACAACGCCATTCTTGACGCGCAGGTTTCCCCGTAGGCGCCAGCCGGCGGCCTCAAGCGTTTTACCTGCGCGCCGTGGATCGTATGGATAGCGCGGGAGATGCGGATCGTAGTAGGGCGAGAACGACGGCACCGGGCCGTTGAGCAGATCGGCTTGACCGCTCATAATGCCGCGCGTAATGAAGTCGCGGTTGATTGCGAGCAGCATTGCCTGACGCACGCTTCTATCGGTCAAGTAGGGCGCCGACCGGTCGTGATAGTTCGGCAGCAGGACGAATGCAACGTTCCACGGCCACGTGACGGTGCGATGATTGCCGCGCAGCCGCGCATGCACGCGCCACAAGTTCGGCGGGATGTCGGTGACATCGACTTCGCCCGCATCGACCGCGGCGTAGAGCGAGTCCTGTTGAGGATAGACGCGAAACGCGACCTGGTTTAAGGGTGGACGCGCTCCCCAATAGGTTGGATTCGGTTCGAGAATGAGATACGAATCTCGGACGTGGCGCTTGATACGAAACGCACCATAGCCAACCGGATGCTGTGCAAAGTCACTATTGGTGTTGAGATATTGCGCCTCTTGCGCGGATTCTTCGGGATATTTGCGCAACAGGTGAGCCGGCAGAGCATACGTTTCGCCGAGGGCGTTTGTTAGAAACGGCGGCGACGGACGCGAAAGACGAACCTCGACCGTGAAGCGATCCACGGCGCGAATGGAACGCATAAGCGTGAAATCGGATGCGTTGCTTTCGATGACCGAACGGTTGTTGCCGGCTTTTATCGAGAACACCACGTCCTCGGCCGTTACCGCGGGTCCGTCCGACCAGCGCGCATTTTTGCGCAAGAACAGACGGTAGCGCCGCCCGCCGTCGTCGATGACGACGCGCTCTGCCAGGCTGGTCGAGAATCGCGGTAGCAGATTCGGCGCCGTGTCTATTAGGGGTGTGTAGAGAAGGTCGTCGATCATGCGTCCGGCCGAGGTGTTGACTTGCGTAAGCGGTGCAAACGAATCGGGTTCGGCGATCCACCCGCAAACGACGGTGTTCGGGTCGCGTGTTTCGGCCGACCGGGCGCTGCACGAAACTGCAATTGCA
>JALZBM010000160.1 GCA_030947385.1 Vulcanimicrobiota bacterium | reverse complement strand
CGGCAATCGGGACGCGGAGGTTGCACCGCCGTTAACTTTGTGGTACAAAGTTAACGCAATGGCTCTTCACATTCCGGTCAGCGCCGCCGCGCCGCATCATGTTGCGGTCATTATGGACGGAAATCGCCGCTGGGCCCAGCAGAACGGGCGGACCCTTGCCGATGGTTACCGCAAAGGTGTCAACGCGCTGCGCGCGACCGTCCGCGCCGCCGTGAAAAGCAATGTGCGGGTCGTAACGGTGTACGGATTTTCCACCGAAAATTGGCACCGCGAAGCATCCGAGGTCTCGCTCTTGATGCATATTTGTGCCGCAGCCGCGCAATCCGAACTTTTCGGGCTCGTCCGCGAACACGTTCGCGTGCGCATCGTCGGCGACATCGCACCGTTTCCCAGCGCGAGTCGCACCGCTCTCTCCCAACTCGTGCGCGCTACCGCGCGCAATTCCAAGCTGACGTTGCAATTGGCGCTCAACTACAGCGGACGCGCGGAAATCGTTTGCGCGATCCGCTCGATTGCAAACGACGTCGGCGCGGGCACGCTGCGCCCCGACGACATCGATGAAAAATTGGTGCGCGGCCGCATGTACGAGCCCAACTGTCCCGATCCCGATCTCCTCATCCGGACCGGCGGAGACTTGCGCATTTCCAACTTCTTACTGTATCAGTTAGCGTACACCGAACTGCTTACTACCGACGTCCTGTGGCCCGATTTTTCAGAGGAACATTTTGCAGACGCCCTTAGCGAGTACGACCGACGCCGGCGGCGGTTCGGCGTTTAGGCATTTCGGGTAATTTTTGTAGGAGTTCGCCCAATATGGCCACGAGACGCCCCTGATTTTCGAGTTGCACGACGGGCATCGCAAGCGATGGCGTTTGCGAGGTCGGCTCGACCGGGAGTAGGGGATCGGGCGGATTGTAATCCTGCGCGGGAAAACCGGCGAGGGCGCGAAAAATCAACTCCGCATAGAGCGCGTTTGCCCAGCCGAATTCGGCGCGCGTGAAATGCCAGTACGCATTCGGATCGAAACTTTCGTGAATCAGAAAGTCCGAGCTGTCCGTTTCTGCCAGCGTCGTGATACTCTGGGATGTTTCGAGGGACGATGTTGCCGTTAATCCGCGCGTAATGATTCCAAGTGGCCAAACCCATCCCGGCGGCGTATGCGGACTGCCCAGCCCTTGCGCGTACTTCCCCGTATAGTAAAACGGATTTCGGCTCGAAAGAATGAAGCTGCGGGTATTGAGATACGTCGGATCGCGCGACCACCGGTATCCAAAAAACGGGATCGCCAGCAAATCGGGAATGTTGGCATCGTCCGCGAGCAAAAAGTGCCCCTGCGCGTCCGTTTCGTAAACGTACATCCATCCGCGCTTAAAATCATAGTAGCGTCCGTAGCGCTCGATCCCGATTTCGAGTCCGTAACCGACGGCGCGCGCCGCTGCGGCTAAGTTTGCATCTCCGTAACCCTCACGCGCCAGCGCCGCCAATTGATTCATCGCGACGGCGGCAAGCATCTCTTGCGGAACGTTGTACCGGTACCGCACCGCGTCGTCCGAAGGCCGGAAGGCAGACCAGATGAGGCCCGTGTTACCCGCGTAGTTGTACGCGGTAATGGTGCGCTCGGAATAACGGTAGCGCGAACACCGTTCGTGCCGTTGCTCGCAGGCGTACGTGTCGACGACGGCTCGCAGGGCACGGTGAAGCGTGCCCGTCAAGATGGTGCGGTCGCCGGTTTCGTGCCAATAGGTGTAGGCCAATCCGATCTCGGCTGCGGACGAGTCGATTTCCCATTTTCGTTCAAAAACGTCGTAGTCGTTCGTAAACGCGTTGGCATACGGATCGACGAGAATGTTCTTCGCGTTGCGCTCGATGACGCCGGCAAAACGCGCGCGCAGTAATGGGAAGAAGCGCTGAAAACGAATGTAGGGCAGCGTTTGCGCCGATGAATCCCGCACCCACATCGCCGGTATGTCGCCGGTTTGCACGTAGGTGGTTCCGTCGCTTTCGCTTTCAAAATCGTTCAAGAGCGTATGGAACAGCGCCACCGTCGAGATGACGTGCTGGCGGCGGCCGGTAAGCGGCACCACTAATAAACGCTGCGTTGCAATCTTGGGCGGGGGCGCGGCGGTCGCGGTGCGCGCGGGCGCAGGCGCAAAGCCGAGCAGCAACACGGCTGCAAGCGCCGCAAGGATTGCCGGCGTCAAATCAGATCGGAGGCGTAACCGAAAGCGCGTCGACTTTTCCCGACGGCGCGATAGCGATCGTAACGAGCCAACTGTCTGCGGCAAACCTCACGTTGTACCGGTACGCGATCGCGCCGTTCCGGGCCGAGCTTCCATTAAAATCGTACGCTTGCGCCGGGCCGGCCTTTTCCAGCGCGGCCGAGCGATCGGCGATCCAAGCGGCGGATAACGAAGCCTGGAATTGTGCCGTTAGCAGCGACCGGTCCACGTCGCCGTTGCGCAGCGACGTGAGGATCGACCGCAGTAACGACGTAATTGCCGGCAGCTCGTTTTGTGCGGGCGTAAATCCGGTAACTGCAACGGCCGACGGATCGGGCGGATCCGCGATCGCAAAAATCGTTTTCGCAATCGGCGTCGTGTCGACGCCACTCGTGTTGGTCAGGACGGTCACTTCTAGTAATGCGGGTAACGCCGTTCCCGTAAAGGCGGAAAAACTGCCGATGGCTCCGGTATGCATGACGACCGGCCGGCCGTACACGTGAGAGAGCGCGAGGCCCATGCCGTATGGTGCCGTGGCCGTTCCGTTGAGCAGACCGGGCGTAGTCATAAGCCGCGTGACTGCCGCCGGCAACACGCGGCCGTTTAAGAGTGCCGCATCCCACGCCGTCAAATCGGCAACGTTCGATGAAAGGCCGCCGGCGCTAAATGCGGTGCCGAAACTTGGAACCCCGGCCGGCACGAATGCTTCCCCCGACCAGCTGGATCCACCGGCGCGATCCGGCTCGTTCGTAGCGTTGGAATCGGCGTACGCGGTCGAAACCAGATGCAGCGGTCCGAGGATGTGCTGCTCCAAATAGTCGGCGTAAGACTGGCCCGAAACGCTTTCCACGATCATTCCGAGTAGAAAATAGTTCGTATTGCTATATTCGAATTTGCTGCCCGGGACGAAATGCAGATCCAGATTTTCCACGTGCGTGAGAACTTGCGCGTGCGAAAGCGCGCCTTTTCCCCAGCGGCTGAAATCCGGATCCTCGGAGTAGTCCGCAATCCCCGAGGTTTGGTTGAGTAGTTGGCGCACGGTAACCGCGGCAGCCTTCGCAAGCGTTGGTGCGTAACGCGCTACGGGATCGTCGAGTGAGAGTCTGCGCTCCGCAATTAGCCGCAGCGCGCAGGCGGCCGTGAATTGTTTTGTGAGCGAGCCGATTTCGTAGACCGTTTGGCTCCCCGCCGCCCTGCCGGTTCGCACGTCCGCCATCCCGTAGCCTCGCGCGTACAGCATGCGGCCGTTTTGCGCGATGCCGATGGACATGCCTGCGATATGCGCGCGCGTCATGACCTCGAGCATCGCTGCATCCACCCGGTGCATCTGCTGCGCACTCATCGTTAGGCCGAGCGCGAGCGCGCCGATCGCAAGCATCATACCGGGAGGTGCGCCACCCGGGCGGCCGCAATCCTTGTACCGCTTTGGCAAATCTCGAAAATGCATCCGAGCTCTTGGCAGATTTTCAAGCGCGCGAACCGCGGGCGCTGGCCCGAGCGATTTCGCATGCCGAGTCCGGCCGCGGCGCCGAACTGATACGTACGCTGTACGCGCAGACCGGCCGCGCGATGACGATCGGCTTGACGGGACCTCCCGGTGTCGGCAAATCAACGCTGAGTTCCGCACTCGTGCGCAAAGCGCGCTCGCTCGACAAAACCGTCGGCGTTATTTCGGTCGACCCCAGTTCGCCGTTTTCGCACGGCGCGTTGCTCGGCGATCGCATCCGCCTAACCGAACATTTTACGGATGCCGATGTGTTTATTCGTTCGATGGCGAGCCGGGGCCACTTGGGCGGCGTTGCCGGCGCGACGGCGGACGCGGTGTTGTTGATGGACGCATTTGGAAAAGACGTCATCGTGATCGAGACGGTCGGCGTCGGGCAATCGGAGATCGAAATTGCCGAACTCGCGCAAACGACGCTCGTAGCATTGCAGCCGGGAAGCGGCGATTCGATCCAAGTGCTCAAAGCGGGCATTTTGGAAGTTGCGGATATTTTTGTCATCAACAAGGCCGACCATCCGATGGCAAATCAACTCAAACGCGAGATTCGTTCGATGATGGAGATGTTGGATTTCTCCGGCTGGGTTCCCGAACTCGTGATGACGCAAGCCGTCAGCGGCGCGGGCATCGACGAGTTGTGGAGTGCAATCGAGCAGCACGTTGCGTACCTGCACGACACGGGCGAGGTGAAGATTAAGCGTCGCGAGGCCTTCACCCATCAAGTCCGCCAACTCGCGCTCGGCCGGCTGCAGCACCGGCTGGAACAGCAGCTCTCGCGCAGCGGCATGGGGCAGGGCCTCGATCCGTACGCTGCGGCCGAAGAAGTGCTCGAAGCCTTTGGCCCGGCCCAGCCCGGCCACGAAAACCTGCAGGAGCCGGCGGTCCGGCCCCGCGCCACCGTGAAGGGACTCCATTAGCAGCCTTCTCGGGAAATTCGCAAAGGGCGTCGAAACGACGCGGTTCGATGGCAAAGATGATTGATCGCCCGCCGAGCGTAGCGGGCCGAAAAAATGGCCGAAAGGGGCCGGGGTCGGGAGCGGTCGACCGGACGATTTCCGACCTTCCGCTGGCGGGCGTATACGGTCCCGAGGACATCAAGAACCTCGACCTCAAGCACGATTTGAGCGAACCGGGCGCCTATCCGTACACGCGCGGCATCCATCCCAATATGTATCGCGACCGGCTGTGGACGATGCGCCAATTCGCCGGCTTCGGCAACGCAAAGCAAACCAACGAGCGCTATCATTTTCTGCTTTCGCAGGGTCAGCACGGCCTCTCGGTGGCCTTCGATATGCCGACGCTCATGGGCTACGATTCGGACGCGAAACTCGCGCGCGGCGAAGTCGGCAAGTGCGGCGTCGCCATCGACTCACTGGCGGACATGGAGCAACTCTTCGACGGCATCGACATGGCAGACATCACGACTTCCATGACGATCAACGGCCCCGCGTGCATCGCCCTCGCGCAGTACGTCGCGACCGCGGAGAAGAAGGGCATTCCGCGCGCCGCGCTCGGCGGCACGATTCAGGCGGACATCTTAAAAGAGTACATCGCGCAAAAAGAATGGATCTTTCCGCCGCGTCCGCACATGCGCGTGATCGTGGACATGATGCGCTTCTGCCGCGACGAGATGCCCAAGTGGAATACCATATCCGTCTCCGGCTATCACATTCGCGAAGCCGGTTCGACCGCGGTGCAAGAACTTGCGTTCACGCTGGCCGACGGATTTGCGTACGTCGAAGCGGGGATGAAGGCGGGCATGGACGTGGACTCCTTTGCGCCGCGCCTCTCGTATTTTTTTAACTCGCACATCGACTTCTTCGAAGAAATTTGTAAATTCCGCGCGGCACGCCGCATCTACGCGCGCCATATGCGTGAGAAGTACGGGGCGAAGGATCCGAAGTCGTGGCAACTGCGCTTCCACACCCAAACCGCAGGCTGCAGCGCGACGGCCCAACAGCCCGAAAACAACATCGTGCGCGTCGCGTACGAAGCCATGGCGGCCGTACTCGGCGGAACGCAGTC
>JALZBM010000159.1 GCA_030947385.1 Vulcanimicrobiota bacterium | reverse complement strand
CAAAGGCAAACGGTATAACGCGCAAACGCTGGAAGTAAAATATAAAGCCAAAACGATCTCGGACGTTTTGGAAATGCGCGTCGACGAAGCAAGCGATTTCTTCTCGACCATTCCGCGCATACACAACAAACTCAAAACCATCTGCGAAGTCGGCCTCGGGTACATAAAGATGGGACAGCCGGCAACGACGCTCTCGGGCGGAGAGGCGCAGCGCGTGAAACTGGCGACCGAACTCTCGCGCCGGTCCACCGGCCGCACGTTCTACGTACTCGACGAGCCGACGACCGGCTTGCACTTCGCGGACATCCATAAACTCTTGGACGTGTTGCAGCGGCTCGTGCAGACCGGCAACACGGTGCTCGTGATCGAACACAATCTCGACGTCATCAAGACGGCCGATTACGTGATCGACCTCGGTCCCGAAGGCGGCGACCGCGGCGGCACGATCGTCGCGACGGGAACGCCGGAGCAAGTCGCGGTCAATTCGGCCTCCTACACCGGCGCCTACCTCAAAGAAGTTCTGCTGGATCAGCGAGCGGTCGGCCATCATCCGATCGATCACAAGGCGCTCAACGCGCTGGCCGCTGAGAACTTACAGGTGCTGGACGATCTGGCAAAGGGAGAACGAGTCGCCGTCGAAGCGTAGCCGGAAGACATGAGTAAATTCAGCGTTGCGATGCTCGTCTGTTCCGATCTGGAACGGTCCGGCGACTTCTATCGCGACGTTTTGAACCTCAAAGTCAAGTCGGCCAACGAACGTTGGATCGACTTCGACCTCGGCAACGGCGCTTCGCTTGGTATCCACCAAAAGACCGAACTGCTGGCCGTGCGCCCGGGCTCGATTCAATTGGGATTTACCGTCGACGACGTCGATAAATTCCTCACCGATGCGCGCTTGCTCGGCGTGCCGGTCTTTCAGGATCCGTACGACGACACGTTTGGACGCGTGGCCATCATCGGTGACCCGGACGGCTATCCCGTGCAGGTGGTTTCCCAAAAACGCAAACGCCGGTGAGTCCGGCGGCCTCGCCGCAGCAGCGGGTACAACGCTTGCGGCAACAGATTGAAGACGCGAATTATCGCTATCACGTCTTCGATGATCCGCAAATCACCGATGCCGAATATGACGCGCTCCTGCGGGAACTGATCGGTCTCGAACAACTTCATCCCAATCTGGTAACGGCGGATTCTCCGACGCAGCGCGTCGGAGCGATCGCCTCGGAAAAATTTCCACCGTACGAACACGCCCGTCCGATGCTCAGTCTGGGCAATGCATTCGATGCCGGAGAGCTGCGCGCGTTCGATGCGCGCGTTCGCAAACTCGCCGGCAAAGACGTGCGGTATGTCGGCGAATTGAAGATCGACGGCCTGGCCGTCTCGCTGCAGTATCGCGACGGCGTGCTGATCCGCGGCGGAACGCGCGGCGACGGCTCGACCGGGGAGGAAGTCACGTCTAACCTGCGCACGGTTGCGCCGATTCCGCTGCGGTTGCGCGGGAAAAAAGTACCGCCGTTTCTGGAGACGCGGGGCGAAGTCTACTTGCGCAAGAGCGATTTTGAGCGCATGAACCAGCGCCGCGTGAAAGAAGGGCTACCCGCATTTGCAAATCCCCGCAACGCCGCCGCCGGTGCAATCCGGCAACTCGATCCGCAACTCACCGCTGCCCGCAGACTTTCATTTTTCGCCTATAGCATCGGCAACGTTGAAGACGTTCCCGCAATTGCGGGTCAACACGATGCCTTAGAATTTTTGCGCGGTGCCGGGTTTCCCGTTAACCCCCACGTGCTGCATCCTTCGCCGATCGAAGACGTCATTGCCTATTGTGCAACGTGGGAAGAGCGGCGCGACGACCTGGACTACGAGATCGACGGCGTGGTTGTGAAAGTGGACGACCTTGCGACCCAAGCCGCGCTCGGTAGCGCCGGCAAAGATCCCCGCTGGGCGATTGCCTACAAGTTCAAAGCGCGCGAGGCACGCACGAAGCTGCGCGACATCGTCATTACGGTGGGGCGCACGGGTACGCTCAACCCAAATGCGGTTCTCGATCCCGTTGCGATCGGCGGCGTTACCGTTCGCAACGCAACGTTGCACAACGAAGAGTACATTCGCGCGAACGATATCCGCCCCGGCGATACGGTGCTCGTCGTTCGCGCCGGCGACGTTATTCCGCGTGTCGTGGGCCCCGTGCTCGCCCACCGCAAAGGCAATCCGGCGCCTTTCGTCATGCCGGACCGCTGCCCCGTGTGCGACTCCGCGGTGGATCATCCCGAAGGCGAGGCGATGTCGCGTTGTACGAATGCAGCGTGTCCGGCGCAAGTGCTCGAGCGCGTTAAGCACTTTTGCTCGCGCGGAGCGATGGATATCGAGGGCATCGGAAGCGTCATGGCCCAGCAGTTGACCCAGAACGGTTTGGTTAAGGACATCTCCGATATTTTCAGATTAACGGCGGTAAAACTTCAGCGCATTCCGCGGACGGGTGACAAAACGATCTCGAACCTCCTTCGCACGATTGAAGATTCGAAACAGGCCGGCATGGCGCGGCTGCTTGCCGGACTCGGCATTCGCTTCGTCGGCTCGCAGACGGCGCAAATTTTGGCGGCCGACTTCGGATCGGTCGAAGCGCTGCAAGCGGCATCGCAAGATGAATTGCTGAGAAGCGAAGGCATCGGTCCCGAAGTCGCGCGCAGCGTCCATTTATTTTTCGCGCAGCGCGCAAACACGAAAATGATCGAGCGTCTGGTGGAGTCGGGCGTACTCATGACGGCTCCCAAGCGCAAACGCATCCAAAGCAGCGTGCTCGCCGGAAAAACCTTCGTCCTCACCGGAACGTTGCCCGGTATGACGCGCGACGAGGCGACCGAAATGATCGAGGGATTGGGCGGAAAAGTCACAAGCGCGGTGAGCAAAAAAACGGATTTCGTCGTCGCCGGGGACGAGGCGGGAACCAAACTTACGAAGGCGCAGCAACTCGGAATCACGATACTGGATGAGCCGGGGCTGCGCGCGCTGGTTCCATAAGTGCGTCCTTCGGCAGAATGGTTACGCGCCGAACACCAGTTTGAGATATCCATCGGCCTCAAATGGGGTTTGCAAAGCGTACGCAAGCACGTCCGGCAGGTCGCCGGCCATCACCCCGCGGCTGCGATCGCGCGCGCAATATTCGCCTGCGAGGCCGTGCCAATGAGCGCCGGCCCGGGCCGCGTCGACCGGGCTTAAACCTTGCGAAAGCAGTGTCGCGATCATTCCCGTAAGTACATCGCCCGTTCCGGCGGTTGCGAGGGCCGAAGTACCGGTGGTGTTGAGGTGCATGGTATGGCCGTCGTAAACGAGTGTCGTGCGTCCCTTAAGCAATGTCACGCAGTGCGTGCGGTCTACAAATTCCCGCAGCCGCGCAACGCGTTCGCCTTGCGCGACCGTGCCCTTCCCGCTTAGCCGTGCAAACTCGCCGGCGTGCGGCGTAATAACGGCCCGGTCCGATGCCAGGAGATCCAAATGTTTGGCGAGGTGAAAAAGCGCGCTTGCATCCGCTACGAACGGCAACGTGGTTTTGCCCAAGAAGCCGCGAACGATCTCGCCGGTGCGGGCGTCCAGCCCGAGTCCCGGACCGATTCCGACGGACGAACAGTGGCCGGCTGTTTCCAAGAGTTGCTCCACGACCCGCTCGACCGGAGCGTCGTCGGAAATCTCCGTTACGACCTGCTCGATGAGATGCGCCCGCAGTTGCGGCGCGCACGTTTGCGGCGCTGCCACCGTGACATACCCCGCGCCCGCGCGCGCTGCGGCTCGCGCGCACAGCACTGCCGCCCCCGGGAACTGGCGCGAGCCGGCAATAATGAGCGGTGCGCCGGCGCCGCGTTTATCGGCGCCGGAGCCGCGCGCCGGAAGTAAATCCAAAAACGCCGGCTCGTCTAAAGCTGCAAACTCAGCCTGCTGTTGCTGCAAAATTGCGACGGGTATACCGATGTCGGCTAGATACAGCGCGCCGACGCGATCGCGCGCGGGATCGAGCAGCAAGCCCGGTTTTAGCGCGCCCAGCGTTACGGTTACGGTTGCGCGAACCGCGCTCTGCGCCGCACCGCTCAGCGCGTCGATCCCGCTCGGAATATCGACGGCTAATACGGGAGCGCCGCCGGCATTCATCGCGGTAATCGCGCTTGCGTACGGTTCGGGCACCGGCAATCGCGCGCCGGTGCCGAAAAGCGCATCAAGAACGCACGTTGCGCCTTGCAACGCCTTCACGGCTTCGTCATAGTCTTTCGGAAATGCGCGTACGCAAACACCTGCGGCCCGTGCGCGTGATTCGGCATCTTCGCGCGCCTCCGAAGCAGATTGCGCCGGTTGGGCGTAGATGACGCACGTTGCATCATCGTGCGTTCCCAGCAACTGCGCGCAGGCGGCAAATGCATCGCCGCCGTTGTTTCCCGGTCCGGCGAAAGCGACGACCCGCCGTGTGTCCAATACCCCGGAAATAACCTGCGCAACGGCACGGCCCGCGGCGCGCATCAGTTGCACGCCGCCGGCGTCTTTAACGGCGGCTGCGTCCGCGCTACGCATTTGCTGCGGCGTCAGAACGTAGATCACGCGCCCTCCAAGATGACCACGGCCGCCGCCATCGTCGCGGTATGCGTGATCGTCAAATGAATCCTCACCACGCCCCGGTCCGCCGGCAGTTGGGCCGCGTGACCGAAGAGTTTGATGACTGGCTTTCCGCTTCGCGCGTGCGACACGCCCACGAGCCGCCACGGGATCGCGTGGCCGAATGCCTTACGCGTGGCTTCTTTCGCGGCGTAAAATCCCGCAAAACGCTCGGCGCGGTTGCGCTTGCGCAGCGCGTAGGCGACTTCTTCCTCTGTGTATATCTTTCGAGCAAACCACGCGAATTTTTCTTCATCGAATTCATAGCGCGCGACTTGCGCGAGATCCAAACCTAGCCCAATGATCATCCGGAAAAAGATTCGGGTCGCCGAGCGCGGGTACCCGCGCGGGACGCGCCGAAGAGAACGCTCCGAGATGGTGCAAACCGCGTGAGCCGCGTCCGAATAGTTCCGATTAACGCAATCGATTCGGCGTTTTTGGATCGCCTGGCCCGCTGCTTGGAAGAACGATTTTTGTATTCGATCGACGTCGAACGCTCGCTCGCGGTGCCGCGGACCGCGGTCAACAGCCAGCGCGGCCAAATGTTTTTGAGTACGCTCACCTCCAAGATCATGCGGGCGCATCCAACCGAAGACGCTCTGCTTCTTGCGATTACCGAATTCGATTTGTACAAGACGGGCCACCGCTTTCTTTTCGGCGATGCCGACGAACAACAGCGCACCGCCGTTGTGTCGTTGCATCGCCTGCGCGCAGAATTTTACGGGGAGAACGCGGACGAGAATCTGCTCTTCCAGCGCACGCTCAAAGAATGCGTGCACGAGCTCGGTCATGCGATCGGTCTCAAGCATTGCTATAATGCCCGTTGCGCCATGTACTATTCAAACTCCATCTTCGAGAGCGACAACAAAATGCCGCACTTTTGCGACGTGTGCGACAAGCGCAGCCGCGCGCGGCACTAACGCCCCCGAGTGACTCTGAACCCTCTCGAACGTCGGCCTGCGTCGCCGTGGCATCACCCTTGGGCCCAATCGAAGGGCGCGCAACGAGCGCAAAGCTAAAATCCCGGTCCTCTTTTGCCGTACAAGCACTAAGGTGCGGAAACGGGTGCCAACCTTTCTAGTCTGCTAGAGGAACTTGGTGGGAATGGCTGCGCAGTTGTCC
>JALZBM010000158.1 GCA_030947385.1 Vulcanimicrobiota bacterium | reverse complement strand
AAATCCGCGTGCTTTTCCAGCACGACGACCTCGATGCCGGCGCGAGCCAGCAAGTAGCCGGCCATGATTCCGGCTGGGCCGCCACCTGCGATGCAGACCGTGGTTCTGCGTGATTTTTCGCTCACTTCCCCATTATGAACGAACGTTCGTTCATGTCAAGCCGAAGGTTTCTCCACCGCTTACACAATGCGTGCACAGCCTTATCCTCAAGGAGGCGCTTTTCAGAGCGCTAATAGCCGGAAATCGTCTTTCGGGTCCGCGCTATACCTTGTAGGGAAGACGGAGCCGACACACAATATATAGCGCCAAACCGGCGACATTACAAAACCGGGGCACCATTTCTTATAGGTGGCAATTCGGATGAAGCACGAGACCGTTGCGGGGCTCGATATCGGGACGACAAAGACATGCGCCGTCGTCGCCGCAGAGGGCCCGAACGGTCTGGAGATCATCGGTATCGGTGAGGCGCCCTCCCTCGGGATGCGCAAAGGCGTGGTCACGGACCTCGAAGAGACCATCAAGTCAATCGAGGCTGCAACCGAGCGAGCAGAGAGAATGGCCGGCGTGCATATCTCCGAGGTCTACGTCGCCATTACCGGCGAGCATATTCGCAGCACAAATAACCGCGGGGTCGTTGCGGTGTCGAGCCTGGATCGGGAAGTGGTTGCCGCCGACGTCAAGCGCGTTGTCGACACATCGAAAATCATCAACCTCCCCGCCGACAGGCAGATCATTCACGCGCTGCCGCGATTCTTTACCGTAGACGGGCAAGACGGCGTCGACGATCCCGTCGGAATGGCCGGCGGACGCTTGGAAGTCGATACCCACATCATTACGGGCGGTACGACCTTCATTACCAACGTTCTCAAATGCGTGCACCGCGCCGGGTTGGAGGCGACGGGGCTGGTATTCGAGCCGCTCGCCTCGTCGGCAGCGACGCTGTTGGAAGAAGAGAAGCAGGTCGGCGTCGTGTTACTCGACATCGGCGGCGGCACGACGGACATTGCGGTGTATAGCGGCGGCGGGGCCATTTTTACATCGACCATTCCGGTCGGCGGAAACATTCTTACCAACGATATTTCGCTCGGACTGAAAACGACGACGAACGAAGCCGAACATATCAAACGCACGTATGGATCCGGCACCAAGGAAGACGACGCGCAAGTATTCGCCGTCAAGACGCTCGACGGACGCAGCACGAAGGAAGTATCGAGCGTCCAGTTGCGCCAAATCGTCGTGCCGCGCATTTATGAAACCCTGCGCATGGCGAAAAATAAGATCATCGAAAACGTACCGCGCGATTTGATCCTCGGCGAACTTGTCATCACGGGTGGCGGCGCACATTTATCCGGTATCGAAGAATTGGCCGAAGAAGTGTTTGGCCTGCCGGTTCGCGTCGGCGTTCCGACCGCGGTCGGCGGTTTGACCGAAGCCATCAAACAACCCGAATACGCAACGGCGATCGGTCTTGTCTTGTTCGGTCCCGGCGGCGGCGGCGCACTCAACGGTCACTACAACAAACGCAGCAATACGCTTTTCACGAAGATGGGCCGCTGGTTCAGCGACTTATGGAACTAAACTCACAGCCCCAACTGAATTTAAATCTGGAGGATCCAACAGCAATGGCAGATGCAAGGCGCTACGTCCCAGAACATTCGGCAACCATCAAAGTCGTCGGCGTCGGCGGCGGCGGTTGCAACGCGGTAAACCGGATGATCGAAGCCGGGCTTTCCGGGGTCGATTTCTTCGCCGTCAATTCCGATGTGCAAGCCCTGCGCAGTTCGCTGACGGATAACACCGTGCAAATCGGCACGGGCCTCACGCGCGGTTTAGGCGCGGGGGCCAATCCCAACCTCGCGCGCGAGTCGGCCGAACAATCGCGCGAAGATCTCGCGATGATCTGCGACGGCGCGGATTTAGTTTTCATTACGGCGGGCATGGGCGGTGGAACCGGTACGGGCGCAGCCCCCGTTATTGCGGAAATTGCACGCGAATCGGGCGCGCTAACCGTCGCCGTTGTGACGAAGCCGTTTGCCTTCGAGGGCCGCAAACGCATGCAAGCCGCCGAGACCGGTATTGCCGAACTCGAGGGCAAAGTCGATACGCTGATCGTGATTCCGAACGAACGCATTTTGCAAGTCATCGAAAAGAAAACGCCGCTCAACGAAGCATTTACGTTTGCGGACGACGTGTTGCGCCAAGGCATTCAGGGCATCTCTGATTTGATCACGCAGCCAGGCCTAATCAACCTGGACTTCGCCGACGTGAAAACGATCATGAGCGATGCGGGCAGCGCGATGATGGGCATCGGCGAAGGAAGCGGTGAACACCGCGCAGCCGACGCCGCCCAAAAAGCGATCGCTTCGCCGTTATTGGAAACGACGATCGAAGGCGCGCGCGGTGTGATCTTCAATATCACGGGCGGTCCGGATATGGCGATGTACGAAGTTAACGAGGCGGCCGAAATGATCAGCCGGGCGGTCGATCCGGATGCACAAATTATTTTCGGCGCCTCGGTCGATCCGAACATGGCCGGTCGCGTGCGCGTGACCGTGCTCGCCGCGGGCTTCGGTGGAAGCCGCAACTACAACTCGCGCGCGGCTTCACTGAATCTTGACTCACCGATGGACAAGGTTGCGCCGCTCAATATGGACGATATCGAGGTCCCGGCGTTTTTGCGCTACCGAGGCTAAGGGGTATTACCTCGTAGGTGTCATAAGGGGCGGCAGAGCAATTTGCCGCCTCTTTTGTTTTCTTCGAGTGTGGGATTCATGAAATTTCGATTTTTAGCACGCCTTGCGCCGGAGCTGATGCCGCGATGCGAGGGAATTTTCGGCGGCGCAACGCGCTGCCGCCGTATCGCCGTTTTGGAATGCGATCAAGGCCACAAATTTTGCAAAGAACACGCGATCGAAGATACGGGTGAACCGGAGATCGCATGTTCAATCTGTACGGCTGCAGAGATGCTAAACGGGACGCACGACACGCTGGTTCACGACACGGACTGAGGCCGGGGGAGCCGGATCCCGCGCACGCGCGATTTGGCCGCAAGAGATTTGAAGTGCCCGGCCCCGGCTGGCCGCGGACATTAAATTTTCCAATGGCCAAAATGTGTCCGGAGAGTTGCGAAGTTGTGTTAATACTTGATTAGAAACTGCCGAAACGAATTATACGTCTAGCTTAAGTTGCTTAGGAGGCAAGGGTGTGGGTGTAACATTCCAGGACGGACGTTCCGGTCTGCTCACGGATTTAGCGGGCTACGAGGTAAGCTCGGATTTGCTCCGGCGAGTGCCCAGAGCGCTCGCCCTACGATACGATATTCTAGCAATGGCGGCGGATGGAAACCAGCTTACGGTTGCGCTCCCTCCGACGGCAGGAGACGATGTCATCGACCGCCTGCGGCTGGCCACCGGGATGCAGGTACGCGCCGTGCATGCTCCGGTTGAAGTCATACGCGAACTTCTCACCAGTTACTATCCCGATATTCCCCAAACGGGGTCCGGCGCGGCGCGCGGCCGCGAGGACGAGGCGCCGGCCATCCGTACGGTAGACCGGATCCATGATGCCGCAGTCCTTGCGCGTGCTTCGGACCTCCATGTAGAGCCCACGCGCGAACGCGGCCGGGTACGGCAACGTGTCGACGGCATCATGCACGAAGTGCTGGATGTTCCGGCGGAACTGTTTGCGCCCGTCGTTTCGCGCATTAAATTGCTGGCCGGCATGGACATTGCGGATCGGCGTCAGCCGCAGGATGGCCGCTACACCTTCGAGGCACACGGACGATCGATTGACGCGCGAGTAGCGTCTATGCCGACGATCATCGGCGAGAAACTCGTTATCCGGCTGCTGGACCATCAGACACAAATTCCCACACCGGAAAACCTCGGCATGTCGCCCGATACTTTGCAGCGCTTTCGCCGCATTTCCCACGCTCCGCACGGATTTGTGATCGTGTGTGGTCCGACTGGGAGCGGCAAGACCACGACGCTTTATGCGACCTTGGCAGAGCGCAATCTCCAGACGCAAAATCTGTGCAGCGTTGAGGATCCGGTGGAAATCCGGATTTCCGGGGTTTCTCAGGTCCAAGTCAATCTGCGCGCCGGTTTGACATTTGCTTCCGCGCTGCGTTCCTTTTTGCGGCAGGATCCCAACGTTATTATGGTCGGCGAGATGCGCGATTGCGAGACGGCTAACGTCGCCGTTTCTGCAGCCCTGAGCGGGCAGCTAGTTATGACGACTCTGCATAGCAACGACTCCGTAACGGCAATTGACCGCCTCCTCGAGCTCGGAGTAGAGCGGCACGCTATTGCCTCCGCCGTAACCGGTATTGTGGCGCAGCGGCTAGTGCGAAAGCTCTGCGTGGCGTGCCGGGAGCCCCGTGCCGTCGGCCTTAAGCACGCAACACGTTTCGGCTTGCAAGACGGGGTTAGAATTTTTGAAGCGCGCGGTTGCTCGAAGTGCTCGCAGGCGGGGTATCGAGGGCGCACGGCAATATTCGAATTGCTACTCGTAAACGATACAATTCGCGATGCGATCGCAAAGGGTGCGTCCACCGTGTCGATCGGCGCGCTTGCGCGAGCAGCCGGTCATGCGCCGATGGTGGTCGACGGGCATCAAAAGGTGCTTGCGGGAACAACGAGCATCGAGGAATTGCAGCGAGTCTTGGCGTTTGAAAATCCATGAGCAATTCATTGATACCGATTCAGCTGGCGGAACTCTTACGCCTCGCGCGAGCAAAAAACGCCTCGGATTTGCATGTCGCTCCCGGTCTGTCTCCCGTGGTACGCATTGACGGCGCTCTCGAGAGCGTAGCCGGTGTTATCACGCAACATCAATGCGAACTCATGGCGCGGGAATTGCTGAAGAATGAAGGCAGAAACTCCTTTGGCGACCTCGGCGATGCGAGCGTTGCACATCGGGATCCGCAGTTCGGTTCCTTTCGTATCCACGCGTATAGAACCGGTCGCGGAACCGCACTCGCGATTCGGCTATTGGCGCAGCATATTCCCACGCTCGATTCACTCCATCTGCCCGAAGTTGTGGCGTCTTTCGCGCAGCGGCGAAGTGGCTTAATTTTGTTCGCCGGTCCCACCGGGAGTGGAAAGACGACGGCCTTAGCGGCGTTGATCGACCGGATCAACCGCAAAGAGGCAAAACACGTCATTACCATCGAGGATCCAATAGAGTACGCGTACGAATCACAAAAATCGGTCGTCACGCAGCGCGAGGTGGGGCGCGATGTTAGGGATTTTGCAAGCGCCCTTTCCGGTGCGCTGCGCGCCGATCCGGACGTGATTCTTGTCGGTGAGTTGCGCGACGCGCCAACGATGCGCGCCGCTCTCACGGCGGCCGAAACCGGGCATCTCGTTTTTTCGACGCTTCATACGGGCGATTCATCGCAAACGATCGACCGGATGATAGACGCTTTCCCGAGCGAGGCGCAACAGCAAGTCCGCGTTCAGATTTCGCATACGTTACAGGCCGTCGTTTGCTTGCGGCTCGTCCCGCGGTCGGCGGGCGCCGGAAGGCGAGCTGCGGCAGAAATTTTGATTGCGAGCGATGCGGTGCGTAATCTCATTCGCGAAGAAAAAACACATCAAATCCGCGACGTAATTGCGACGGGACGTCAAGCGGGCATGCAAACTTTGGAATCACATTTATCTGAACTGGTCATGAGGCGCGATGTGACGTTGCAGGCAGCGCGGGCGGCCACGGACCGGCCAGGCGATGTGCGAGCACTCGAGCGTGCGGCAATATAGGTTGGGTCTGTTCTATTACACGGCC
>JALZBM010000157.1 GCA_030947385.1 Vulcanimicrobiota bacterium | reverse complement strand
GCAGGACGGTTGCTTGGCGCATGACGCTACTCTGTGCGCTGGCGATGAGCGGCGCCGCGTGGCTCATTTACCGCATCGTGCTGGATGAAGCGGGCGAACCGCTGCCCGCCATGTTGGCCGGGTGGCTCTTTGCATTTACGGCCATTGCCTGGACCGGCGCGACGCGCACCGAGGTGCACGCGCTTGCCACGCTGTTCATGGCGCTGACGCTTTTGTGCGCGCTGCGGTGGTCGCGAACTCAAGAAACTCGTTGGCTTTACGGCGGCGCGGCGGCGTGGGCGCTCGCAATCGGAACGCATCCGGTTGCACTCCTGCTGGGCGTAGGACTGTTCGGCTTTTTGATTTACCGGTGGGAAACGGTACCCGCTCGTGCATTCGCAGGCGCGTCGGTCGTGTTTGTCGTGTTGTGCGCTGCGCTGTATGCCTATCTGCCGATCCGTAGCGCGCAAGTTTATTACGAGCGCCGCGACCCGACGCTCACCCTCGGCATCCAACCGGGGCGGCCCTTTTGGGACTACGATCATCCTGCGGCACCGGCCGGCTTTGAGCAACTCGTCAGCGGAAGTGATTTTCCGGTCGGCGAAGCGCTCGCGGCGTCGATGTCGCCGCAAACCTATGCGCGCGAAGGACGCCGCTACGTGGATGCGCTTACCGATAACTTCACGTTTGCGGGACTGGTGCTGGCGCTCGCCGGCGGCGTCGTCTTTATCCGGCGCCAAAAATTGCGCGCCGTCGCGTTTATCGCGTGCGGAATGTTCGCGGCGCCGTTCGCCCTCGGCTTTCCGATCGAGTCGGACATCTCGCGCTACTTTCTGCCCTCCTTCGTGGTGTGCAGCGCGCTTGCGGGCATTGCCGCGGCGGCGTTCATGCGGCGCTGGCCGGTCGCACGCTACGCAGTCATTGCGGGATTTGCGGTTGTGGTTGCCGCTCAACTGTTCTTCCATGCCGGTTTGCTCGGCGGCCGGACCGATCCGGGGGCGACGGCCTACATCGACTACGTGCGCGCAAATACACCGCCCAATGCAATTTTGCTGGCTCCATGGACGTACGCGACCCCGCTCGCCTATGCGGCGTATGTGGAACACCGCATGGACGGCCGCATTATCGAAACGGCGTGGCTGTCCGACGACGTCGACGATCTGCCGAGATGGATGAAAACGCGGCCCGTCTACATCGTGTATCTGCCGTGGGGCGATTTGCCCCAGGGATATCGCCTCGTCCGTTTGCCTGGAGGGGATTTGCCGGTTTACCGCGTGTTAAAGACCCGTAAATGAAACGTTCGCTCTATGCGGGTGCAATCGCGTTCGCGGTCATCTTGATCACCTCGCATCTTCGCTCGACGCCCTACAACAATTACGTCCTCTTGGCGGATGCATTTTTGCATCACCACGTTTGGATCGACTGGCCGGGACCCTCCATCGACGCGCTTGCGCTCGGCGGACATCGCTACGTGATCGAGGCGCCGCTCCCGGCGCTTTTGATGATGCCGGCCGTTTTATTTTTCGGCACGGACGCCAACCAAACGCTCCTTGCCGTCGTGCTGGGGGCCGTCGCCGTCGGGGCCGCCTGGGAAATTTGCGAACGGCTCGCCGTGCCGTTCGAGACGACGGTGTGGTTGTGCGCATTTTTGCTAGCGGGCACGGACTTGCTGTGGTGCGCGATGCTCGGCGACGTGTGGTTTATCGCGCACGTTAGTGCCGTGTGTTTTAGTCTGCTTGCGCTCTGCGAGTTGCTCGGAGCAAAGCGCGGCTGGCTCGTTGCTCTATGGGCCGTGTGCGCCGCCGAATCGCGCTTTACGATGGCGCTCGCTATTCCCGTCTATGCGTTCATGCTGACGCGCAGCGTTGTTGACGAAGATGCGCCGCCGCAACCGCTCCAAATCCGGACCGCTCTGCTCTGGTTCGCCGGCGTGATTCTGATCTCGGGCCTGCTCTGGGTCCGCTACAATCAAGCCCGTTGGGGTACGCTCGCCGACATCGGATACTCGTCGTGGTACCATCAGGATCAGGTCGGGGAGCGTGAGGGCTCGCCGTTTCGATTGATGTACTTTCCGCAACAGCTCTACTCGTTTTTCGTCGCGCCGCCGGAGTTCAGTTCAACATTTCCGTACGTCACGCCGTCGCAGTTGGGAACCGCCGTAACGTGGACGAGTCCGGCGTTTGTTTTGGCCGCCTTCGCGCGTCTACCGCGCATGCTCGTGTGGACCATGGTAGCGGCCGCAGTTCTGACCGCGGGACCCAACCTGCTGTACTACGTCAACGGTTTCGCGCAGTTCGGCATGCGTCACGCCTTGGATTTCGCGCCCTTCTTGTTCGTGCTCATGGCGCTTGCGGTCCGCGAGCGTTTTACCGTTTGGGCGCGCGCATTCATCGGCTATTCAGTCGCGGCCGGACTCTGGGGGTGCTGGTACTGGAACGTTTTTCTGCGCGCGCAATATTGAGGTCCACTCCAGCAGCGCAAGGTTGCTGACCTGCGAGAAAAATACGTTGACGAACAGGAGTGCGGGTGCGGTAAAATAGGCGCTAAAGTGCCAACGCGAAAATAGTGCGAGCGCGCCGATCGAAAGCAAGAAAACCGGCACAAAAGCGAAGAGAATTTGGAGGAGCGCGAGGCTTGCCGTAGGCCAAAAATAGCCCGTCGTCAGCGCCCAGGATTCGGTGAGTGCATCGGCCGAGCTGGAGGGTACGGCACGCAGGGCATACGTGTATGGAGCGAGTGAAAGTTTGGTACCGATCCAGATGCCGGGAACGATGAGACAGAGCAGTCCCACGGCCGTTCCAATGAGCGCCAGCAAGACCGTCGAGGTAACGCCGAGCGCCGTTACGAGCGTCATTTTGTACGCTGGGTTCGTGCGCCGCATCGCTGCGGCGAGCGTAAAATAAAACGCGATCGCCGAAAGCCATGCGGAGAGCGGATATGCGTTGCTCAAGAGATCGGTCCCGGTGTATTTGTAGTTGCGCATCAGCGCTCCGTCGATGACGGAGAAGATCGCCAGAATCAGGTATGCGACGAAATTATCGCAGAAAATGATCGGGCCGGCCCGGCTTAACGCCTCGCGAATGACGCGCACGGGATCGAGCGGTTTAGCGGATTGCAGCAAACGCGTCTCCGAGTTCGCTTGCGCGCAGTACCGGAGCGGCACATACGGCGCCGCGGCACAGATAGGCTCCGGCCGGACGCGCGTCGGTTCGCGGATCGACGGTTTGCACGCACAGAAGCGGATCCGGCAGCCGCGCGGCGACCTCGCGAAATTCTTGCGTCTCGGGGATGTTTCCGGCAATGGTGAGCACCGATGGTTCGCTCACGTACCGGCGCACGGCCCGCGCGTAGCTGGCCGCAAACGAGCCCGCTTTGGCGTATGTGTTTGCGTACACGGTGAGCGTGTCTTCGGCGCGTTGCCGGTATTGCGGTTCGCCGCAGAGCGCACTTAAGCGCAGAAGCGAATCCGCCAGCAACGCGTTATCGTGCAGTGGGCGGTCTTTAAAAACCAGGTTGCCGAGTTCGCCTTGCAGAGCGGCGTGGTCGTAGTAGCCGTGTTCGGGCGTACCCAAGCGGGTTTGGATCGCGTCGGCGAGCGCGCGCGCACGCTCAAAAAAGCGTCGTTCGCCCGTATATCCGTGCGCGTCTAAAAGCGCGCGCAGGTATGCGGCTTGGTCGGTCAAGAGCCCGCGAATTTGCGGCGTACCGCCGGGCACGACGAAATGATAGAGAAGCCCATCTTCGTCGCGCAGGTTCTCGTGCAGCGTGTCTAACGCGTGCGCCGCCGCCGCAGCGATTTGGGAATCTTCCAGGACGGCTGCGACGCCAAAGAACGCGCCGGCAAGAGCGGCCGTCCAATTCGAATAGGACGTACGATCGACGTACGGGGCTTGATATGTTTTGCGCTCGGTGCGCGGGAGGGCAAAGTATGTTTCGTCGGCGTCTTGGCTTCCGCCGAACAGGCCGCTCGTTTTGTCACGTAACGTCGTCATGATATAGCCCGTTGCGGATTTGAGCGTCGGGCGAAACTCGGGATTGTTGGATACGACGAGCAGCGTGGACAGGACGCGCAACAATCCGGCGTGATCTTCGGCCATCTTCTCAAAGTGCGGCACGGACCAATCGCGCGTCGTTGAGTAGCGAAAGAAGCCGCCTTCAACATGATCGTACATGCCGCCGCGCGACATCCCCAACACCGTTTTAGCCACGATCTCGTACAGACGCTGTTCGCCCGAAACGCGGTATTCAAGCAGCAGAAGTTCCAGCGCATCGGTTTGCGGAAATTTCGGCTGCGTTCCAAAACCGCCGTACTCGGGATCGTATGCGCTGCCGAGTTCTGCGACGATGCGCTCGACCATCGACGCACGCAACTCGACCGGCGCAGCCGGCTCGCTGGGCGGTTTGGGTTTCGAGGTGAGACTCGCAACGCGGTTGGCGACGAGGGTTTTATTTTCATGGTAGAACGCGTCGATCTCGCGGACCATGCGCAGCATTTGGTCCGGCGGCAAGTAGGTGGCGCCCGTTAGCGTCATGCCTTCGGGCGTTAAAACTGCCGTGGTCGGCCAACCGCCCATGTTGTATCGCGCATTGACGTCGGGGCGCCGGTCGTTATCGACGCGCACCGGGATGAAGCGATCGTTTAGATAGCCGATCACGAGCGGATCGGAATACGACGTCTCATCCATAACGTGGCACCAGTGACACCACACGGCCGAAATCGCAAGCAGGATGGGCTTATCGGCCGCCTTCGCTTTCGCGAACGTGTCGTCGTTCCACGAATGCCAGTCGATCTCGGCGGCGCGGTTAGGACGCGGGGAAAAATGGAATTCGCTTTGTGCCATATGTCGATTTTTTTCTTTAGTTGACGTCGCGGAAAAAGCCTTGCCCGTTTGTGCGGCATGGTGATACGTGAGCGCAATCACGTCATTCGCGGTCGGCCCGCTAAGAAAGACGGTCAAAGCGGCGCGCATCTCTCGTTAAAAAAAGCGCATGCCGCTCCCAACGTACGCTCTGCGAAATCGTAGAATTTGGTTAGCGTCCTTTAGCCCCGCTATGCGTCTTCGTCGGCATAGCCGCGCAAAAAGGAGCTGCCGTATAAAATGAGGGCGAGCACAAACGCGCCGAAGACCGCGACTGCGGGGATAAGGGGCCAAGCGGCCGCAAGAGCAAAAATGGCGGCGAAAAACGCACAGGCGGCGGCAAAACGGCGGTGTGACGCCGGGGTCATCCCATAGACTTCGGAGGCGTGCGATGCGTCGCCGCGGCCCGCGGCGCGCATGGCCATCGCGCCCGTAAGGACTGATAATACGAGACCCGAGAGCGCCCAGAGCATTCCCGCACCTTCGCTGCAGAGGTGGTTTGCGCTTGCCCGATTAGGGGTATAAAACCAGCCGATTCCGCTAAATACTTGACAGGAGCAAAAAAACAGATGAACGATCGTGACGTTGTCGTCCGCGACGGGGGAAGTTCAGTAGCGACCATCGGCATTATCGCCGTCATCGTTATTGCGGCTATTATCGCTTTCTTCGTATGGCATAACTCGTCGACCAACACCAATCCGAATTCAACCACCAACACGACGATAAACAATCCGCCGGCAGCCGGCGCAGGCGCCGGAAATTCCGGTTCTACCACGACTTCCACGACGAAACCGTAGAAAGGACTGATGGAAAATGGCCGGACTATTATGGACAGTTATCGTCATTCTCTTCGTCCTGTGGCTGATCGGCTTCGCGGTCCATATCGGCGGCGGGCTGATTCACTTGTTACTGGTCGTAGCACTCATCCTCTTGGTGGTCAACTTGTTGACCGGACGCGGCGCTAAAATCTAGACATCGTTTTCGCAAGACAGACGCG
>JALZBM010000156.1 GCA_030947385.1 Vulcanimicrobiota bacterium | reverse complement strand
GCGTACAGGTCGCCCGGGCGAATGTTCGTGCCGTTGCTTGCGGCGTGCGCGAGTTGTTGGGCCATCGTCCAATACATGTACTTGTAGTTCGACTTCGAAACGACCGTGGGTGCGAGGCGCTGTTCGTGCATCTGCCGGCTTTGCAGCAGCACTTCGAGTTGGATATCGTAACTAAAATTTTCCGCGGTGCGAAGGTTCTCAAACGGTTGCGGCTCTTGTTTGGGTCCCGCGACGCGATAGGGTTCGAGCGCGTCCAAGGTAACGACCCACGGCGAGATCGACGTTGCGAACGACTTTCCTAAAAACGGTCCGAGCGGAGCATACTCCCACCCTTGAATATCGCGCGCACTCCAATCGTTGACGATGCACATACCGAAAATATGATCGCGCGCATTGCGTATCGGCATCGGCCGGCCGTACTCGGTGGGCGGTCCGGTAACGAACCCCATCTCCAATTCGATGTCGAGCGATTTGCTCGGCCCGAACGCCGGTACGTCGGCATTTGCCGGCTTGCTTTGGCCGGACGGACGAACGACCGCCGTCCCGTCGATAACGACGGTACTGGAGCGGCCATGGTAGCCGATCGGCAGATAGCGCCAATTCGGGAGCAGCGGTTCGCTGCCCGGGCGCAAAATTTTGCCCATGTTCGTCGCGTGTTCGAGCGATGAATAGAAGTCGACATAGTCGCCGACCGAAAACGGCAAAACCATCGTTGCGTCGCGCTGCTTGACGAACATGTGCGCCGGATCACCGGACCGTTCGATTTCATCGTTTGCGGCATCCAACAATTGCATGAGCCGGCCGCGCAGCGCCGTCCAAGTGGATCGGCCCGCAGCAAGCAGCGGGTTCAAGACCGGTGATACGAACATGGCGCGTTCTGGAACTTGCGAGTCGAATAATCCGGCGAGTGATGCGGCGTGCAAATCAAAAATATCATCCCCGATTGCGACGCCGATGTGCGGTTCGTTGCCGCGGGCGAGGAAGACGCCATACGGCAGATTCTCGATTGGAAAATCGCTCCCGGCCGGAACTCCCATCTTCATGCGGGTGTTCCGGAAGGCTGCAGCATGCCGAGCCGGATGAGATCTTCTACCGGCTCTTCGAAACTGCAACTGCCATAGCTCCTAAAACCGTCCCGGCGTGCGACCGAAATTTGCTCGGCCGTCGCCGTTTCGCCACGCCACGAAAAATCCGCCCCCGTCAGCCCGAACGCCGATGGATCTTCTTCATCAAGGATGCCAACCAGTTCGTCATCCGTTGCGCCGTTTCGAACGCGGATCTCCGCTGCCAGCAGATTGAGGAAGCCATGCATCGTAACGCCGGTCGCTTTGTCGCGTTGGCGAATAGGGTGGTGTAAGCCGGCCGTCGCTTTGAAGGCTACGTTGTTTTCAAACGCACAACGCAAAAAAGAGGCAATCTCTTGGCTTGAAGGAGTGGCTTGTGCCGTAACGCCGCCGCAGCGGAGTTTCGCGCCGAACTTTGCACGTCCGAGCACCGGCATGCCGCTCGCAAGCACGGCGGTCCAAGCATCGTCGCGCGGAAACTCGACGTAGATGGGCAGCTGACGCAGGCCCGCGTTTTGCGCAACCATACCAAATTGACCGACCGTGGAATCGTAGGTGTCGCGCGCTGCGGCAAGCGGCGGCACCGGTATTTCGAGCACTTCCACCCGCACCGGGTGATCTTCGCTTTGCGCGCGCACGATTTCGGCAGTTGCAGACGACGCCTTTGAAAGCCAGCTTTTGTCGTCAGCCCCGGCGTCGACGATAACGCTCAACGGATAGGCGGTGACCGCTTCTTCCTCCGAGCGCGACTCGATCGTTTCGCAGAGTTCGAAGATGCGCGAGGCAGGCACGATAAAACGCCCGAGCATCCAGGCGCGCTCCCCGGCCCGCAGGGTTGCATACTCCGCTACCGCCGGTCCCATATCCAGTTGGGCGGGTGCAAAAAGCCCGGCGTAGTCGATCAAGCCTTCGAATAAACGTTGTCGTGCGTCCACGCGTCCTTCCATTCGGCGTACCGCACCAGGGCCCTTATGGGCGCCTCGCTAAAGGGAACGTATGAGTACGACCGCATCGCAAAAGAGCAACCCGCTCGCGAACATCGACTGGGCTTACCTGGAATTTTACGTCGGTAACGCTAAACAAGCGGCGCACTACTATTGTAGCGCGTTCGGATTTAATCAAGTCGCATACGCGGGTCCGGAAACGGGTATCAAAGACCGCGCGTCCTACGTGCTCGAGCAAAACAAGCTGCGGTTCGTGCTCACCAGCAGCCTACGTTCCGACGACGACATCTCCGATCACGTGCGTCTGCACGGTGACGGCATCAAGGATATCGCAATCGTCGTGGACGATGCCCGCTTAGCCTATGACGCCGCGCTGGCCGCCGGCGCAAGATCCGTCCACTCGCCCAAAGAACTCACGGACGAGAACGGGCGCATCGTCACCGCCACGATCGCTACCTACGGCGACACGGTTCACTCATTCGTTCAACGTGACGGTTACGCGGGTGTCTTCATGCCCGGCTTCGTCGCCGCGCACAATACCGTATCGCCGTCTAAGAAGCCGCATCTAAGCCACGTCGATCACTGCGTCGGCAACGTCGGGTGGGGTGAAATGGACACGTGGGGCGAGTTTTACGCGCGGGTATTTGGGTTTTCGCAACTCGTGTCGTTTGACGATAAGGATATTTCGACCGAGTACACGGCTCTGAAGTCCAAGGTCATGACCGACGAACGGCACCGCGTCAAGTTTCCCATCAACGAACCCGCGCACGGCAAAAAAAAGTCGCAGATCGAAGAATACCTGGACTTCTACAAAGGGGCCGGCGTTCAGCACGTTGCGATCGCAACGCAGAACATCGTCGAAACGATCGACGCGCTCAAAGCCAACGGCGTTGAATTTATGGATACGCCGAATACCTATTATGAAGAACTCGAAGCACGGGTGGGCAAGATCGACGAAGCCGCAAGCATCCTGCGCGAGCGGCGCATCCTCGTCGACCGCGACGATCTCGGCTACATGCTGCAAATATTCACCAAACCGCTGCAGGACCGGCCGACGGTCTTCTTCGAGATCATCCAGCGCAAAGGCAGCCTGTCGTTCGGTAAAGGCAATTTTAAAGCGCTCTTCGTTTCGATCGAACGCGAACAAGAACGCCGCGGCACGTTGTAGCGCGCCGCAATGGCCGTCGACGCCGTCACCCTCGAATCGCGCGCGCAATCTCTGGCTAAGCGCTCGATAAAGTCCAGCGCCAAAGCGGCGGGTATTACCCTTGCGATCCGCTGCATGGATTTGACGACCCTCGAAGGCAAAGACTCGGCCGGCCGGGTTCGTTCGATGTGTGCCAAGGCGATCGGCCCTGCGCCCGGCGTAGCGAGCGTTGCCGCTGTATGCATCTATCCGAATCTCGTGCCCGTTGCCAAGGCCGCACTCGCCGGTTCGGCGGTTCGGGTTGCCTCCGTGGCAACGGCGTTCCCGAGCGGCCTCTCAAATCTCGAGGTAAAACTCGCCGATACGCAAGCCGCAATCGCGAGCGGCGCCGACGAGATCGACATGGTGATCGACCGCGGCGAATTGCTCGCCGGCAACGAACGTCGCGTCTTCGACGAAATCGTGGCCGTCAAAAACGCGTGCGGGAACGTACACTTGAAAGTTATTCTCGAGACGGGCGAACTCGGAAGCTACGATCTCATTCGCCACGCGAGCGACCTCGCGCTCGACGCAGGTGCGGATTTCATTAAAACCTCCACGGGAAAGATCGGCGCGAGCGCCACCTTTGCGACCGCGCTCGTCATGTGCGAAGCGATCCGCGAGCATGCCCGCCGAACGGGACGCCGCGCGGGCTTGAAGGTTGCGGGCGGCGTAAAAAATACGAAGATCGCATTGACCTACCTCGTGATCGTGAAAGAAACCCTCGGCACCGCGTGGCTGACGCCCGAACTTTTTCGCATCGGTGCGTCTTCACTGCTCGACGACCTGCTGATGCAGCTGGAAAAAGAACAGACCGGCCGGTATGCCGGTCCGGATTATTTTCCGAAAGATTGATGGAATGGCGATTTTTGAATACGCAGCCGCCCCCGAAACGACCAAAGCCACAATTCGCGAAGAATATGGGCTCTTTATCGGCGGCGCGTGGGTCGCTCCGGCCGCGCGCGGGTTTTTCGAAACGATCAATCCGGCAAACGAAACGGTGCTCGCAAGGGTTTCGGCAGCAGATGCAAGCGACGTCGACCGCGCGGTGCGCGCGGCTCGTAAGGGCTACGATAAATATTGGCGCAAGATGCGGCCCGCCGACCGTGCAAAATACCTGTACCGAGTTGCGCGGGCCATTACCGAACGCTCGCGCGAACTCGCGGTTCTCGAAACGCTGGACGGCGGCAAGCCGATCAAAGAATCCCGCGATTTCGATATTCCGCTTACCGCGGCGCACTTTTTCTACTATGCCGGTTGGGCCGACAAGCTCGAATGGGCGATGCGCGCCGGTGAAGCGCCGACGCCCTTGGGCATCGCGGGTCAAATCGTGCCGTGGAATTTTCCGTTACTCATGGCCGCGTGGAAGATTGCACCCGCGCTTGCCTGCGGGAACACCGTCGTCCTCAAACCCGCGGAGACCACACCGCTCACGGCACTGGCGCTCGCGCAGATCGTTCAAGAGGCCGATCTGCCGCCGGGAGTGGTGAACGTCATTACCGGAGACGGCAAAACCGGCGCCCAGCTGGTGGATCACCCGGGAATCGACAAGATCGCGTTCACCGGATCCACGGAGGTGGGCAAAGCCATCGCACGGGCGGCGGCTGGAAGCGGCAAACGGGTCACCCTCGAGCTCGGCGGCAAGGCCGCGCAGATCGTTTTTTCCGACGCGCCGCTCGATCAAGCGATCGAAAGCGTCGTCAACGGCATTTACTTCAACCAAGGGCATGTCTGCTGTGCGGGGTCGCGACTGCTCGTCCAGGAGAACATTCATGACGAAGTCATCGTGCGGTTGACCGAGCGCCTGCAAACCTTGCGACTCGGAGATCCGATGGATAAAAATACCGACATCGGCGCGATTAATTCCGCCATCCAAAGGGACAAAATAGCGGAGCTGGTGCAGAGCGGCGTGGACCAGGGGGCAACTTTAACCCAGCAAACGTGCCGGATCCCCGATCGGGGCTATTACTACCCGGCCTCCTTTTTCACGGGCGTCCAGCAGTCCCATCGCATCGCGCGTGAAGAAATCTTCGGACCCGTCCTTTGCGTTCTTACCTTTAGAACGCCCGATGAAGCAATAGAAAAAGCAAACAATACGCCTTACGGCCTTTCAGCCGGCGTATGGACGGACAAGGGATCGAAAAACATGTACGTCGCGCAGCGCCTACGAGCCGGCGTTGTATGGTGCAACACATTCAACCAATTCGATCCCAGTTCGCCATTCGGCGGTTACCGCGAGTCAGGCTTCGGCCGCGAGGGCGGCGTTGCCGGCCTGCGGGAATATCTCGCGCACTAAGACGCGACAGAGTAGGACACGCAAGGGTGCTAGACACGTTTGACACGCGATACGAATCGCTGTTTACGCGATACCCAACCGGTATGGCGCGCATCGACTTGGATGGTGTCATACGCGAACCGAATCCCGCGCTGATCGAGCGCAGCGGCTACTCGCACGATGAGATCGTCGGACGGCATATGCGGGACTTCGCCGATGAAGGCTCGCTCGCGTCCGTCAATCATCTCGTCGATGAACTGCAACGCGGGAGCGTCGCCGAATGCAACGTCGGTTTACGGGCCCGGGGCGGCGAAATCGTGGCCCGCCGTTGCGCCGTGCTGCCCTCTGTGGTCGACGGCAACCTGACCGGCGGGTTCCTCGTGATTCTCGACATCAGCGAGCAGGTGCAGGCGGAGCAGTTCATGCG
>JALZBM010000155.1 GCA_030947385.1 Vulcanimicrobiota bacterium | reverse complement strand
GCTTTCATTTGCGGGCCCGGATTTCCGATTTGTTCCTCGTCGATATTCGCAACGTATAACAACGGCTTTTGCGTGATCATAAACAGCTCTTTGGCGAGTTCCATCTCAGGGGAATCGGCCGCAAACGACCTTGCCGGCTTGTTTTCTTGCAGTGCGGCCATCAGGTTGCGGCCCGCATCCACTTTGTAACGCTCTTTGGGATTCGCACGAGCTTCGCGTTCGAGTTTGTCTAGTTTCTTCGAGAGCGAGGCAATATCGGCGAGCGCCATTTCGATGGAAATAATCTCGATATCGCGCGCGGGATCCGGTGAGCCCTCGACGTGCGTCACGTTGTCGTCTTCAAAACAGCGTACGACCATCGCGACGGCGTCGGTTTCGCGAATGTGGCTCAAGAACGCATTGCCCAGGCCTTGTCCGGTGCTGGCGCCACGCACGAGGCCGGCGATATCGACAAATCGCATAGCGGCCGGAACGATGCGCTTGGAATTGACGACCTCGCGCAACACCGTGAGGCGTTCGTCGGGCACCGGAACCTCGCCGATGTTGGGTTCGATCGTCGCAAACGGATAGTTTGCCGCAAGGGCTTGCGCCGAGCGCGTGAGCGCGTTAAAAATGGTGGACTTACCGACGTTCGGCAAGCCGACGATACCGCATGAGAGTGCCATGGAGAGAGGCCGGGTTCGGCCCGCTTGCGTCCCTTCCCTCGGCAAGGCTCGGGTAGGTGAGGCGCTGCGGAACCCTCGTCAAGCGGAGGATTCAAACTTGGGCCGTAGGATACAATTACAGATATGCGCCAGATGAAGGTTGACAAACTCGGAATCGATCTCCTCACACACGACCCCGTTGTCATCCTTAAGGATCTCGAAGGCAAGCGGTTTTTGCCGATTCTGATCGGCCCGTTTGAAGCGACGTCCATTGCGCTGGCTTTAGAAGGCGCGCCAGTCCCCCGTCCCCTCTCCCACGATCTCATGCGCACGTTACTGGAAACGCTGGACGCACATTTGGAGCAGATCGTCATTCACGACATTCGCGAATCGACGTTTTTTGCCAAACTCGTCGTGCGAGCAAACGGCGAATTGCAAGAGATCGACGCGCGTCCCTCTGACGGCATTGCCCTAGCGTTGCGAATGAAAGCGCCGATATTCGTTTCGGATAAGATCATTCTCGAAGAAGCAGTGGCCGACAAAGGCGGGGACGAGCAGGATATGCACCGCTTCAAAAAGTTCATCGACGAACTCAAACCCTCAGACTTTAAATAGTGGACGAATCGGGAACGGGTGCTCCCTTCTTAGCGGTCGATCACGTCGCGCTTGCGATGCCGCCCAACGGCGAAAATATGGCCCGGGCATTTTACGTTGAAGTGCTCGGCATGATCGAAGTACCCAAACCGCCGGAAATGGCCGCGCGCGGCGGCTGCTGGTTTGAGAGCGCCGGAGTGCATATTCACCTCACGGCCGAAACGACCGAGTTCAAACCCGCCCGCAAAGCGCACCCGGCGCTCGTGTGTTCGGAATTCGACGCACTGATGGCAAAGTTGCAAGACAACGGCGTAAAAATCGCCTTTGAGGCACCGCTCGCGCAGCGCCGCGCGTTCGTCGACGACGCGTTCGGAAACCGTTTAGAACTGATCGAAGCCGCGCCGCTTTAAATATCCCACTGCCAGGCGTTCCACCACGGCGTGCTGGAAGGATTGTCGCTGAAGTTCTTCAGATCCGGATTGCGGACGACGACGCGTCTCACGTTATAGATCGGTATCCACGGAACCGTTTCGTGAATGCGAGCCTCGGTCGCGTGGTAGATGCGCGCGCGCTGCGCCGGATCGTCGGTTTTGATTCCGGCCTCTTCGCCCGCATCGACCTTGGGCTCGCAGTATCCGTAGATGTTTTCTCCGGCCGGAAACCAGTTCTTGCACCCCAAGTACGACAAGTTGTCGGGATCGTACGGCAGCGTCGTCGAGTATTGGGAGAAGTCATATTTCCCGCTGTAGACCGGCCCGTCGTGCGCGAAGACGACGCTGTAGGGATACAGCTTAACGCTCAACTTAACGCCGATCGACTTGAACTCTTGCTCGAACACGGTGGCGAGTTCTCTTGCGATGGCCGAACCTGCCGAAACGTCCATTACGAAATCCAAACGGTGGCCATTTTTCTCGCGCACTCCGTCGCTTGCGAGCTTCCATCCGCTGCGCTCGAGCAGCGCATTCGCGCTCGCGGGATCGTACCGGTAGGGTGCATTGGGGGTGTAGCCGACAGCAACCTCGGGGACGATGTCGTGCGCGAGCGTGCCCGCATCGTGAGTAATCTTGTGAATCACGCTCGGATAATCGATCGCCATGGAGATGGCGCGCCGAACGGCAACTTCGTTAAGGCCGGGATGGCGCCCGTTGATCGGCAAGATGCTCTGCGCGTTCCACGGTACGAGATAAACCGCGACGTCGGGAAGCGAACGGTACTGCTCGTAAAGGTTAAGCGGCGGAGCCGTCACCAAGTCGATATCGTGCGTTTTAACCGCGTTTAAAATGACGTTGTCGTCCGGCAAAAATTCATAGTTAATTCGTTCGAGCTTGGGGCGGCCTTTAAAATAGCCGGCGTTACGCGCAAGCACGATTTGGCGGCCGCGTTCCCACGAGACAAACTTGAACGGTCCCGTTCCTACGGGATGCGAGTTGAACGCAGCGTTGTTGATGTCGTGCAACTTGCCGAGCAAGTGCTCGGGCAGAATACCCTTGCCGCCTTCTTGCAGCGGCGCAAAAAACTTGGTAAGGAACGGCGGATAGCGTTCCCGCAAATGGACGACGACCGTGTAATCGTCCGGAGTTTGCACGCTCGCTATGCGGTCGTACCCTTCGCGGTGCAGCGTATTGTTATTCGGATTGAGGACTGCGGCTACGGAAAATTTTACGTCGCGCGCGGTGAACGGCACGCCGTCGTGCCAATTTACGCCGTGGTGCAAGTGATAAACGTAGGTGCGGCCGTCGCGTGAGATTCCGCCGTTGGAGAGCGACGGGACGGTCGTCGCAAGATCGCCGATCAAATGTCCTTTTTCATCCGCCACGATCAGGAAAGAGAATACGAGTGAGTCGAGATCGTACACCAGATCCATGATGGAGAGCAGCGGATTGAAATGATCGGGCTCGGCGGTTTCGGCGATTCTGAGCACGTGGGGCTGCGTCCACGAATGGCGGCCGCCCGTCTGCGGCCCGGTCGCAACACGGGTGCACGATAACAGCAGGGTAGCCGCGATCGCGAGGCACGAAAACCGCATCAAGTTCATCCGAGCGCCTTCGAGGTGCGGCGTTTTCGACCTCGAAGAACCGCCGTGAACGCACTCATCCCCGAAAATGGAGACTATGCAGACGACAGAACGCGCCGAGATCGGCGTTTTTGGCGGGTCGGGTTTTTATTCGCTCATCGAGAACGCGCGCGAAGTACCGATCGAGACACCGTACGGCGCTCCGAGCGACCGGCTGGCCCTCGGAGAAATTGCCGGCAAGAAAGTGGCCTTTCTGCCGCGCCACGGCAAGGATCACCGTTTTCCGCCGCAATCGATCAATTACCGCGCGAACGTCTACGCGATGAAGATGCTGGGAGTGACCCGCATCATCGGGCCGACCGCATGCGGTTCGCTCAAAGCCAGCGTTAAACCGGGCGACATGGTCGTGGCAGATCAAATCGTCGACCGCACGACGGGTCGTCACGACACGTTCTACGACGGACCGATTACGACCCACGTCAGTTTTGCAGATCCCTACTGTTCCCAGCTGCGTCCGATCGCAATCGAAGCGCTTAAATCGCTCGATATCACGACGCACGATCACGGTACGATCGTCGTCATCCAGGGCCCGCGCTTTTCGACGCGTGCCGAATCCAAGTGGTTTTCGAGCCTTGGCTGGGAGGTCATCAACATGACCAACTACCCCGAATCATATCTCGCGCGCGAGCTTGAGATGTGCTACGTCAATATCTCGCTCATTACGGACTACGACGTCGGTCTGGAAGGCCAGCACGGTATTAAACCCGTCTCTCACGCCGACGTTATCGAGGTCTTCAACAGCAACAACGCCCGCGTAAAAGATGCCATTTATCGCATCATTGCAAACACGCCGGCCCAGCGCGACTGCGGTTGCGGCACGGCGCTCCAGGGAGCGCGCTAAGCATGCGACAGCGGGATTCGGTGGATCTGTCAATCTATGCGAAGGGGCTTTCCGTGCTCGCTCGCAATCCGATTATCATCGTCTTCCCGCTGCTCGCAGCAGTCCTTGAAATTGGACTCGCATTTTTGCGCGGGCCGCTGTTCGATCCGCTCGGCGGCAATGATTTCGGCCTCTTCGGGCTGTTGTTCAATCTGATCGACGGGTTTGCTTTTGCGCTCGCAATCATTGCCGCCGAAACCGCTTGGCGCAATCGAAAACCGTCATTTTCGTCCACATGGGAAGAAGGCAAAACGAAAGCCGGTAGCATTTTACTTGCAACGGTCGGGTTTTTCTTCATGATTTTCGTGGCGGCGATGTTCGGCAGCTATCTTGGTGCGTTGGTCGGAACCGTGCTTCAAATCGCGGCGCTCTTCTTCTTGATTTACACGATACCGGTGGCAGCCATCGGTGGAATTCCGGGTGGCGCGGCCCTTTCGGCCTCGATCGAACGCGTGCGCGGCAACTACGCCGCGGCGGCCGTGCTCACCATAGTCGCGATCGTGCTTTACGTGCTCCTGGTTTCGATCGCCGGGTCGTATCTCGCGCTCGCTTTCGGCGCCTACACTTCGTACGTGATGATCGTTATAAAAGCCATTATCATCGGATACCTCGCGTGCGTTTTTGCGCGGCAGTACGATGAAGTCGGATTCTTCCGGCGCTACTAGTGTTGCGCGAAGCCCCGGTCCTGATAACGCAACGGCTTATCTTGCGGCCCCACCGGACCGGTGATTTTGAGGGACTGGCCGCGCTGTGGGCCGATCCCGCCGTAACCCGATTCATCGGCGAACCATCGACGCGCCAACGCAGTTGGGCGCGTCTGCTAAATTACGCGGGGTTGTGGCCGCTGCTCGGGTTCGGCTATTGGGCGATCGAGGAGCGCGACACGGGGACCTACGTTGGAGATATCGGATGCGCCGATTTTAAACGCGAGATCGAACCGTCGATCGCCGGCATTCCGGAATTTGGTTGGGCACTGGCCGTAGCGGCGCATGGCAAAGGATACGCAAGCGAGGCTTTAGCCGAGTGTTTTCGCTGGTGCGATGCTCATATGAAATCAAAACGCGCCGTCTGCATAATGGATCCGGAAAACACGGCCTCCGTTCGGGTTGCGCTCAAGGCCGGCTTTAGCGAATATGCGCGGACGGACTACATGGGCGGTCCGACACTTATGTACGAGCGGTTCGCGCCCTAACGAGCGAACTCAAGTCCATGCGCACCATATCGAGAACGAGCGCGGGACTGACGTTGGTGCGCGCAATTTTCTGCGCATCGGTTACGCGCATGAGCGCACGCGCTGCGGCCTGCGGTTCGATTTTCGGCAGCGCCTTGAGTGCAGCGCTGCAATCGGCTGCCAAAACCGGTACCGCTTTGCCTCCCAGACTCAGTGCGACCCAATCCCGAAGAAGCGTTTTGAGCGTTTCCAGCCCTTCGTCGAGCGTTTCGCGCGTAACCCAGTTTTGTTGCGGCGTTGCGCCGCGTACCACCTCGAAGAACCAGCCGATCACATTTGCGCGCAAGCCGCCTTCTTCATCCGAAAGGACCGAGCGGGCGCGCGTGATGCTGCCTTGGCCCAAGCGCGCAGCAAGCGCCGCATCTGCCGGGGCCACATCTTCAGCCCGCAAAACGGTTTCTATTTGCGGGCTCGATAGCGGCGCGAAGCGAAGTTCCACAAGGCGCGAGCGAATGGTTTCCAGCAACCGCCCCGGCG
>JALZBM010000033.1 GCA_030947385.1 Vulcanimicrobiota bacterium | reverse complement strand
CGCTCAGTCAAGACGAAATCAACCGCCTCATCGTGCGTAAAGCGCGCGAGGGCAGACGCGTCGTGCGTCTCAAAGGCGGCGATCCGTTCGTATTTGGTCGCGGCGCGGAGGAGGCGCAGCAACTGCACGATGCAGGTATCGCATTCGAAATCATCCCGGGAATAACGTCGGCGATCGCGGCACCCGCATATGCCGGCATCCCGGTAACGCACCGGAGTCACAACGTCGCTTTTACCGTGCTCACCGGGCACGAGGATCCAACCAAACCGGAATCGGCCATCGACTGGTCGCGGTTTGCCGACGCACATCAGACGCTCGTCTTGCTGATGGCCATGGGTAACCTCGAACGCATCGTAGAGCAACTCAAAGTACACGGCTTACCCGGCACGATACCCGTTGCGGTTATACGGGAAGGGACGCGTCCGACGCAACACACGCTCGTTGGAACGCTCGATTCGATCGTTGCGGATGTTGCGCGCGCAGGGCTCGGTGCGCCCGCAATCGTCGTCATCGGAGATGTGGTGAGCGTGCGCGACCGGGTGCGGTGGTTCGACACCGGACCATTATTCGGGAAAAGGGTCCTCGTCACGCGGCCTGCGGACCAGAGCGCAGCATTTGCGGACGCACTGCTCGAGTTCGGAGCGCAAGCGATCTTAGCGCCGCTCATCAGCACGGGAGCGCCGGATGATACCGCCGCGGCCCGCGCCGTGCTCTCGCGCCTCACCGACTATGATTGGATTGTCTTCACGTCGCGCAATGGCGTCGAGCGTTTTTTTGATGCGCTGCGTGAAGAAAACGCCGACGCGCGACGGATTGGGACCGCGAAGGTTGCCGCCATCGGTGTAAAAACGGCGCACGCCCTGCAGGCTCATGGCGTCATTGCAGATCTCATACCGAAAGACGCCGTCGCGGAGTCCATCGCAGCCGCCTTGCTCGAACAAACGACGCCGCATTCGCGCATCCTGATCTATCGCGCGCAGGAGGCGCGCGAAACGCTGCCCGCAACGCTCGGCACGCACGGACACCGTGTCGATGTGGTCGCGGCATATAAAACCTCCGCCGTTGCCGATCCGCAACTCGCGCAGAAACTCGCGGATGCCGACATCGTGACGTTCACGAGTGCGAGCACGGTTGCCGCCTTCTTCGATACCTTAGGACCGGATGCCGCAACGTTGTGCGCGTCGAAGACGATCGCGTGCATCGGGCCGGTTACCGCGCGAGCCGCACGGGACGCCGGTTTACGGGTCGACGTGGAGGCAACGGACTCCAGCGTGGAAGGGTTGCTGGACGCGCTCGAAAATACGCTCGCATCGACCGCTTCAGCCTCGCTCCGCTAAGCAATTTTGATTTCGGCGCATTTTTTGCGACGCTCGTCGCGTATGTGGCGTGGCGCGCCGCAGTGCTCACCATGGGTGGCGCGCTCGCTGCCATAGTCGTCGGCACGCTAACCTATGGTAGCGGCGGCTGGCCCAATGGGGCCGTCCTGCTTGCATTTTTCCTGAGTTCCGTCGTCCTCTCGCGGATCGGCAGAGCGCGCAAAAAACAGCTTGTCGACGCCGGAAAGGCGGGCGCGCGCGACGGTACGCAAGTTTTTGCCAACGGCCTTGTCGCCTCCGTTTGCGCGCTGCTGGCGCTGACGGCGGATCCGCTGTGGCAACTCGGGTTTGTGGGCGCCTTTGCCGCCGCGACTGCGGACACGTGGGCAACGGAAATCGGAACGCTTGCGCGCGGAATTCCGCGCTCCATTCTTACGGGAAAACCCGTTCCGACCGGCATCTCCGGGGGCATTACATACGCCGGCACGGCGGCTGCGCTTTTCGGCGCAATCTTCATTGCGACCATTGCCTACTCGGTACACGCAAGCCATGTCATCATCGCCGTCGTCGCCGGCGGTTTGACCGGAATGTTCGTCGATTCGCTGCTTGGCGCGACGGTACAAAGCCTGCGCTATTGTACGGGGTGCGCGCGGTTGTGCGAAACTGACCGGCATGTGTGCGGCGCGGACACAACGCTCGTGCGCGGCGCATCCTGGATGAGTAACGACGCCGTGAATTTCGCCGCGACGCTCGCCGGTGCCGCAACGACAATGGCTCTTGCCGCGTTCAAAATCGTTTAAGAACGACGACCCGGTTTAAGCACTCTTCTGCGCGTATTTTTTCTCCAAGTAGGGGATGATCGTGTCGTCGTCGTCGAGCACGGTATCTCCGTCCACCATCACGGGAATGCCGGTCTGCCCGGAGACTTCTTTGACGATACCGCGGCTACCGTGATCGCGCGGGACGTTGATGACTTTGTAATCTAAAAGTAGGTCGGTCAGTTTCGCGCGTACGCGGGCGCAGTAGGGGCACCATTCCGCTTGGTAAAGCACAATGCCGGTGTCGGTCAAGTCGATCTCCTAAGAATGCTTCGCAGGTATGCCCCTAGACCGTTCCCATGAAGGCCGGGTTGCAAGCATGCAAGCGCGCAGACGTTACCGAACGTTGATAGGCGCGGATTGCCGTCACCGGACGAATGCCCGAAGCGATACCGCAGCAGAGGAGCCCGACATGATGGATCGCCCCTGGAGCGCGGACCGGCGCTTGGGAAATGCTCTCGCGGCATCCCTCGTTCTGCACGCGTTCTTCGCGCTATTTTTTCCGCTCTATGCTTCTCACTCGGCGCAAGCTCCGGACGCCGTAACCACGATCTCATTTCAAAAAATCGCACACGTTAGCGTTCGCGTGCCCGCTCCGCATCCGGTGGTTGCGCGCGCTTCGGTGGTCGTCCCGAAAAGCGTATTGCATCCGCGCCCGAAGCGCCCGCACCCGGCAAAACCGCATGCGAGCGCGCTACGGCGGCCGGTCCGGCACTCCATCTTAGCGCCGGCGAAGGCACCTTCCGTCGCCGCGGCTGCTCCGGCCAAAGATGTCGCGGCGCAGCCGGCGCTCGGAACCTCGGCTTCCGCGACTGCACCACCGCTCGCTGCCGCGCAGCCAAACGTTCAACCGCAGAGTAACGCGGCTAACGTACGCGGTCCGGCAGAAACGGGCGGCCACGGACCGTTCTTAGCTTCCCAAGACCCGATGCTGGAAATCGGCGCTCGCCAAGAATTGCAACGGCGATTCAAAATGAATCTCACGCTCGTCGTCGTGGTAAGTGAAGACGGCAAAACGCAAGCGGTCGAATTTCATCCACCCGTTGGCCCCGAAGTCGAAAAGCAAATCCGCGACATCTTGGCCGACGCGCGCTGGGACGTGGCCATTTGCGGCGGCGGCATCGCCTGCGAAGGCAAAGCAACGATAAAACTCTTGGCACAGTAGTCCGTCACGTTTCCCGTAACTAGAAAATACCGCGCCCCCAACTCTCCAAACGCATCAGGCTTGCGCGACTCATCCAGGGATACTATTTAGGAAAACCTTCAGCATAATTGCTGAGAAGAGCGCCGCCGAACAGCTCAGCGTTTCGATTGCGAGCGCGCCCGGCCGCAAGGATCTCATTCCCAAGATGCCAACGAGCGCCGCGACAATCGAGGCGACACAAATTGAAATGAAAATGGACTGAATGGTAGGGCTCGGCCCGGAGAAGCCTTGCACCGCGAGCAGGTAGATGGCGAGTGCGAAAATCCAAGAAGATACGGAAACAAAAATAAACATCTTAGCCTTGCATCCGGAAGGAACCTAGGATGAAACTACCCGGATTCAGTTCCCCGCGGTTTCAAACAATCTGCTAATTCTGGCCGACACACACCCTTCGACAGGCTCGGGGTGACACCCGGATGGCTTTCAACCTCGCCTGTGGCTCTTAACCCGCAAGCCGCAAGTCGGCTACGTGAGGCGTTCCGATGCCCCGTGTCGCTCGCTCGTCGCCCGCGGACTCGATCGCAAAGCCGCGCGCTAGCAGCGCTTCACCGTCGACGCCGGCACAACCCGCGCGCCTAAAACCCAGATCAGTAAATCCGATCCGGCTCGGCGGCGACACGCAAAAAAATATGCACGGGCCGGTCGTATCGCGCAGCAGGGCACGCACGTAGCGCACTTCGCGAATGCGCTGATCGCGCTCTCTTCCGATTTGCGTTGCAATCGCGTGTACGACCGTCCCGTTCATACGGAGATCCACGCGCACCAGGCCACGGCGCTCGAACGGCCGCAGCGCAGAGAACGGCAAATAGGTGTCGCGAACGTATACCGTTTGATAATCCGGTTTCCAAAAAATCGCTTGTCCGCCACGGTATGCCCACTGCAAGGCAAAGCGCGTCGCGATTGCAAGTGCGTCGCCGGCGTCGATACCGCATACGGCTAAGAGATTCGGCTGCGCGCGCGCGATAAACGCAGCGAGCGAACGCATCGCGCCGGCCCGTCCAAGGCCGTACGCGCGCACGAAGGCGCTTTTTACAAGATCGATTTTCCCAAACCGGAAAGAATCAATCCGACGGCCAAAATCGCCGTTTGATTGCGCTGATCGAGGATCGGGTTGATCTCCACCATTTCAATCGAACCGAGCGCGCCGGACTCCGCAAGCATCTCCATAATCAAATGCGCCTCGCGATAACTCAAGCCACCCTTAACCGGCGTACCGGTTCCGGGCGCTTCGCTGGGATCGATACCGTCCATATCGAACGATACATGCACCGAACGCGGGTCGCGGCCTACGATGTCGAGCGATTTTTCCATTACCGCCGGCATACCGAAACGGTCGACGTCGCTCATTGAAAACGCGGTGACGCCCGACTTGCGCAGCAATTTCTTTTCGTGCGGGTCGACATCGCGCAGACCGATTTGAACGGTGCGGGCCGGATCCACGTAGCCTTTTTCCAAGGCAAAAAACAGCGGCATTCCATGCACGTTTCCGGACGGCGACGTGCTCGGCGAATTGATATCGCTATGCGCGTCAATCCAAATCAATCCGGCTGCGCGGCCACGCGCAGCCTGCAAACCGTTGAGCGTTCCCATCGCGATCGAATGGTCGCCGCCCAGCACGATCGGAAACCCGCCTTCGCGCACGGCGGTGCCCACAATTTTTGCGAGTGCGTTGCACACCTCGTCGATAACGGGGAAAAACTTTGCGTGCGATTCCGACTCGGTTGCGGACTCACGGTCGGGAACGGCTAAATTACCGTGATCTTCAATGCGCTCGATTCCCAGACGCCGTAAACGCTCGTGCAGGCGCGCGTAGCGAACGGCCGACGGGCCCATGTCGACGCCGCGGCGGCTCGCGCCTAAATCCATCGGGACGCCGATAATATCGACGCGTTGGATTTCTGGTAAAAATCGTTCGGCCTTCGGAATTGCAGTGGTCATTGGGAAAGGCGCTTCGCTTTACGTCGATGCCTCGCCTACGGCAAGTTCCGTTTCCTCGCGCGGCGCCTCCGTGAGCGCCGGCTGCGCCTCTTCCAAACTGACTTTTGGCGGAACGATATGCATCGCGAGCACGCGCAACATTCCGGCCGCCGGTACCGCAATGAACATCCCGACGATGCCCATCATGTCGCCGCCGATCAAGATAGCCAGCAACACCGTCAGCGGGCTCAAGCTAACGGTTTTGCTCACAATCGCGGGAGCGATGAAGTGCCCTTCCATTTCAAAGATCGCGATAAAGAGCACCGCAACGATCAGGGCATTGGCAGGGCCGTTATTGACGAACGCGAGAATGACTGCGGGAATAAAGGTCACGACCGCGCCGATATAGGGCACGATATCTAATATCGCCGCAGCAACGCCGATGAGGACGGCGTACGGGACGTGCAAAAACAGCAGCATTGCCGTTATAAGAATCCCGACCGTTGCACCGACGAGCAATTGCCCGCGGATGAATCCACCGATAACGCTATCGAGTTCGCTCAGGATGACAAGGCTGCTCTCGCGCCTCGCCTGCGGGATCAACGCTATCGAATACCGCTTGAGGTTCTCGGAGTCGAGCAAAATGTAGGCCGAGAGTACGGGCACGATGACGAGAGCAGCGAGCGCAGTTAACGTTCCGGCCAGCATGGAGAGCGCACTCAGCGTCGCGTCGTAGCGATGCGTTGTAAACCAATGGCTTAAATCGACCGGCAGACTGGCGACCGAAGCGCGCAGCCATTCGGGGAGCCGCGCTACCCACGCTTGTTGCGGGTGCATCATCTCGCTCCGCACGGCGCCCACGACGTGCGGGTAACTCTTGACGATCTGCGTTACTTCGGAGGTCAGGGCAGGTAAGACGACGCTGATGATGACCGCCATCGTCGCGAACAGTGCAAGGTAAACGATCGATAGCGCGGCGATCAGCGGCAGCCGGTCGTTGAGCGCGCGCACCGCCGGGTACAGCACGTACGCAAGAAAGATCGCCATAATAATGATAATGGTGATCGACTCGATCCGCGCGAGGAAGGTGAGAATACCGCCCAACACGTACGTGGCGAGGACGACGAGCAGAAGCACTTTGAGCCAATAGGTCACGCGCTCTTCGGTAAACCACGCGTACACTTTTGGTTTTTCTTTCATCCGGGTACTCTGTACCCATTATGAGAGCAAGCGCCTTTTTGGGCGAAACGCCGCGCCCCGGGCCCGAACCACCCGTTCCGCCGGACGATCCCGATCTGCCGGAGAAGCCGACCGTGCCGGAGATTCCAACTCCGCTCGGAGTCTAATCGAATCCGCAATCCGCCGGCAGCCTAGGCGTCCAGCTTGCGAGTACCGCGCGACGGCCACAATCGCTTTGCGGCCGCCGAAACTGCGTTAGCCGCAATCGTGGTCGGCCAGCGCAGCACGCTCCAAAACGGTCCCTGCAAATAGCCGTCGTCCAAATCCAGGACGAGCAGAAATAACCCCAGGCGCCTCGGCAACGCGCTGCTCCACATGCGGGCACGCTCGATGCCGTCCGGCGTTTTGAGCGCGATTTCCCGAAAGACGTCATCATCTCCGAGCGCGTTTCCAACGATCTTCGTGAACTCGGAATACCGCAACCCGAGTGCGCGCAAGAGTGAACGGTCCACCGGACTCTGGCCGTAAAGGTACAGGCCGAGCGTGCCGGCATTCGCGGCGCGCGTCTTATCGATGAGGCGCGGAAGCCACTTAATTCCGCCGATCTCTTCATTCCAGCGCCGGGGCGCCATTTGGGACAAATCACGCACGTCCATTATCCCTGATTCGCGAGAGGGCGGTCACCTTCCGGGGCCGTACTCCCCGCCGATGAAGAATGCGCTCGCCCTGATGCTCGTAACCGCAACGGCTTGCGGCATTCTCGTCGGTTGCGCGCACCGCGCGCAAGTGCAAAATGCGACCGCGCCGGGCGCTCTAAGCCTCGCAATCGTTACCGACGTCGGCGGTCTGGGGGACAAGTCTTTCAACGACTCCGCCAATCGCGGGCTGCTCCAAGCGCAATCGCAACTCGGAGCGCGCACGCAGGTGCTGCAGTCCAAATCCGCATCGGACTATCAGCCAAATCTCAACGCGCTCACAAATCAGCACTTCGATGAAATCTACGCCATCGGCTTTCTGATGAACAAAGATCTGGATCAAATGGCCAAGGCGCATCCGCATCAGCAGTACGCGATCGTCGACGCGGTGGTCGACGATCCCAACGTAACATCGATTACGTTTAAGGAAGAGGACGGCTCGTTTCTCGCCGGTGCGCTTGCGGCGATGGTCTCTCGCTCCCACAACATCGGTTTTTTGGGCGGACAAGATAGTCCGTTGATCCGAAAATTCGAGGCCGGATACGCGGCGGGAGCACGGGAAATCGATCCATCGACGACCGTCCAAGTCAAGTATGCCGGTTCGTTCGATGACGCAGGCGCCGGCAAAGAATTTACCAACCTCCTGTTCGACTCCGGTGCGGACGTCGTCTTTGCGGCCGCCGGACGCGCCGGACTCGGCGCGGTCGACGCCGTAAAAGCACGACAAAACAAATACATCATCGGCGTCGATTCGAACCAAGACGATTTAGCTCCGGGTAAGGTGCTCACGAGCATGGTAAAGCGCGTCGACGTCGGCGTCTTCCGCGTTGCTCAAGCCGCCAAAAACAAAACGCCCCTGCACGGACACCTCGTACTCGGACTCAAAGACAACGGTATTTCGCTCACCGATTTCAAGTACACCAAAAGCGTCGTTACACCCGAGCGCATCAAGCGGCTGGACGCCATTCGTAAAGCCATCATCGACGGCCGGATCAAAGTGCCCGCAACGCGCGAGGAACTCGCAAGTTTCAAGCGGGCCGCTATCTGAACGACACGACCGCCGCCTTGCGTCTGCGCGGCATTCGCAAAACGTATCCGGGTGTCGTAGCGGTCGACGGAGTAGACCTCGATCTGCGCGCCGGAGAGATTCACGCCCTTGTCGGTGAAAACGGCGCCGGCAAAACCACGCTGGCGCAAATTGCATTCGGAACCGTAAAGGCCGACGCCGGAACGGTGGAAAGCACGGGCACCGTCGGTCTCGTGCACCAGCATTTCGAACTCGCCGGCCGCCTTCGCGTGTGGCAGAACATCTTGCTCGGCTGCGAACCGCGACGGGGTTTTGCGATCGATACTCGCGCCGCGAAGGCCCGTGTTAGCGAACTGGCCGAGCGCAACGGTCTGACCATCGATGCCGACGCCTACGTTGAAGATTTGCCGATTGCCGTCCAACAACGCGTCGAACTGCTGCGCGAACTGCAGCGCGAACCTGCAGTCCTGCTCTTAGACGAACCAACGGCCGCACTTGCACCGGTGGAGATCGCGACGTTCTTCGCGTCGATCGCCCGGCTCGCGCAGCGCGGAACCGCGATCCTCATCGTAACGCATAAACTGCAAGAAGTCCTCAGCTACACGGCGCGAACGAGCGTCATGCGTCAAGGAAAGATCGTTGCCTCGGTTGCAACGGGCGCTACGTCGATCGATGAAATCGCGCGCACGATGGTCGGCAGTGACGTAGCCCCGGTGGCGGCGCGTACTGAACGCGAGGCCGCCGAATGCATACGCGTGCGCGATTTGAGCGCAGGTCGGGGCCCGGGTCGCGTGCACGACGCTTCGTTTGACATTCGCAGCGGGGAAATTCTGGGTATCGCGGGCGTTGAAGGCAACGGCCAATCTGCGCTGGCCGATGCGCTTGCCGGCGTGCAAGAGTTTGACGGCCGCATCGAACGCCCGGACGGTTTGCGCACCGGTCATATTCCGCAAGACCGGCAACGCGAAGCGCTGATCATGCCTTGGTCGATCGTTGAAAACGCCATGCTCGGCCGGCAACATCAACCGGGCGTCCGGCGCGGTGCGCTGTTGGACCGCCGGGCCGCGCGCACGGCCGCCCAAAGCATCGTAGAGCGGCTCGACGTTCGCGCGACGTCGGTTGACGCCGCACTCAAAACGCTTTCCGGTGGAAATCAGCAAAAGGTCGTCGTCGGCCGCGCGTTGCTTGACGATCCCGGATTTATTCTTGCATATCAACCGACGCGCGGCATCGATGTCGGCGCGGCCGCGCTCGTGCAGTCACGTTTGATGGAAGCACGCAACCGCGGCGCCGCGGTCCTTCTCATCTCGTTTGAACTCGATGAAATTCTCACGCTGGCGGATCGCGTGCTCGTCATGTACCGCGGATCGATTGCCGGACGCTTCGAGCGCGGCGCGATCGACCGGGCCGCAATTGGGCGTCTCATGGCCGGCGTAGCATGAATGTAAAACGCTTGGTGGCCGGCCCGCCCGGCGCGGTGCTTATCGCCTTCGCACTCGCTGCCGGCGCGATGCTCGTAGCCGGCGTGAGTCCGGCGGTCGGATTTGCGGCGCTCTTTACGGGGGCCCTCGGGGGCCCTGACCAGATCGCGGAGACGCTCGTGCAGACGACGGCGCTGCTCTTTCCCGCGCTCGGGGTTTGTCTTGCCTTTCGCTGCGGACTCTTTAACATCGGCGCGGAAGGACAACTGCTCATCGGCGGACTTTTCGCCGGTATCGTGGGAGCGCACGTCGCGATGCCGGCCGCGGTTGCATTTTTTGTTTTGCTGTTCTGCGGTTTGCTCGGCGGGGGACTGTGGGGGGCAATCGCGGGCGTCATGCGCGCCAAGTTCGGTGCAAGCGAGATTATTTCGACCCTAATGCTCAATTTCGTGGCGCTGTTTTTCGCAAGCTACATGGTCCTGGGACCGTGGCGCAGTTCGCTTGCTACCGGCGCCGAAACCGCACCGCTCGCGCCCTCGGAATGGTTGCCCGTGCTGATTCCCGGCACCCGTTTGAGCGTGGCGCTTCTCGTTGCAGTCGGCTTCGCTATCGCCATTCATTGGCTGCTATCCAAGACGGTATTCGGCTACGAATTGCGCGCGGCGGGCGACGCGCCCGAAGCCGCCCGCCGCAACGGAGTGAATATGGCGCGCATGAACGTTCTGGCACTGGTTCTTTCGGGCGCGATTGCCGGCGTGGGCGGTGCGACGATCGTTGCCGGTGTCTTGCATCGGTTTAACACGCAACTCAGCCCCGGCTATGGTTATACCGCAATCGCCGTCGCGCTCGTCGGCGATTTGCATCCATTGTGGATTTGCCTCGCGGCATTGGGCTTCGGAGTTTTTGAAGCGGGCGGACTTGCAATGCAGGCTTCGGCGCAGGTTCCCAAGGAAACGATCCGGATTATCGAGGGACTGATCATCGTCGTGCTCGCCGCGCGCCGGTATGTTGCAACGCAAGCCGAGAAAACGCCGGCATGAGCGGCGCGCTCGATCTGATCTGGCTGATCGTTGCGCTCACGCTCGTAAAGGCGACGCCCCTTATCTATGCGGCCCTCGGCGGCGTCATCTCGGAACGCTCGGGCGTCATTAATATTGGATTAGAAGGCATGATGGCTGCGGGGGCATTTAGCGCGGTCGCAGTTTCGAATGCGACGGGTAGCCCCGTCATCGGTTTGCTCGGCGGCGTCATCGCCGGCGCACTCTTCGGCGCTTTTTTAGGCGTCCTCGCCACCACGTTTCGCGTCGATCAAATCGTCGCGGGGACCGGCATCAATCTCATCGCCGTGGGCGGCGCGGCATTTGCACTAATTCTCATTTTCAACCAGCCCGGCTCGAGCAAAACCGTTCCCTCGCTCGAGTCCGCCGGCTGGATATTAACGGCGTTGGCCTTTGCATGCGCCGCGGGCTTGCACGCCGCGCTCTATCTAACGCCTTGGGGATTGCGCGTCCGGGCGTGTGGTGAAAATCCGCACGCGGTTGCGGCTGCCGGGTTAAATCCGTTACGGACGCGCTTTGTTGCCGTGACGATTGGCGGAGCGCTCGCTGGCCTGGGCGGCGCCTACCTTTCCGTCGGCGAATTGAACTTGTATTCGGACGGAATGGTGTCCGGGCGCGGGTTCATTGCGCTCGCCGCCGTGATTTTCGGACGCTGGACGCCATTCGGTGCGACGGGCGCCGCAGTATTCTTCGGCCTGTTCGAAGCATTGCAGTTCGCGTTGCAGCGCTCCGGCATCCCCGACGAGGCAATGCAAGCGCTGCCGTACGTCGCGGCACTTGTGGCACTTTGCGGATTGACGGGGCGCGTTCGCCCGCCGGCGGCAGACGGCGTGCCGTATTAACCGGACGATTAGTCTAAACAACGAGTAAGGAAGAACCGAATCTAGTAGTATGCGAGCTTTCTTCACGCTTCTCTTCGCCGCTCTCTTTGCTTTTGCGCCGGCCGCCGCAAGCGCCGCGATGCCCGGACCGCTCGCCAACCTGCAACTCGGGCTTGCCGCGATGTCGCTCCACGCTCCCGGAAACGTCGCGATGGAAATCAAGGATCTCGCTTCGGGATTTACCGAGGGCATCAACTCAAGCGCGAGCATGCCGGCCGCATCAACCATTAAGATTCCCGTTATGGTCGAAGTTTTTCATCAACTGCAAGAAGGCAAGTTCGACTTCAACACGACCGTGACGCTTCGGGCTTCCGATAAAGATTGGGGTTCGGGTTCGCTGTGCGACCGCCGTGCGGGCACGCCGTTTGCGGTTTCGCATTTGTTGACTGCGATGATCACCGTGAGCGACAATACCGCGACGAACATGTTGATTCGCCTGGTCGGCCGCGAGCACATCAACGAAGAGATGACCCAAATGGGTCTGCAACACACACACCTGGGCGATTCCATCCGCAGCGAAGGCAACGCCATCCGTTGGGCGCTGCGCAGTTCGCCCGCCGACATGGTGATCTTGCTCTCGCATATGGCCAACAGCGATCTCATCGACGAGTGGTCTTCGAAGGAGATGATTTCGATTCTCTCCGGCCAGCAGCACAACGGCCTGCTTCCGCAACCGCTTCCTTCGGGTTTGCAAATCGCGCATAAAACCGGCACGCTGCACGATACGCTCAACGACGTTGGGATCGTGTACGCGGCCACGACGCCTTATGTGATCGCCGTCATGACGACGAACTTGCCGTCGCTGTGGGCGGGAAAGAAATTCATCCGCGGCGTTTCGCGCCTGGCATACGACGAACTCACCCGCATGGGAGACACGCTTGAGAGTGCGGTTCCGGCGGCGACCGCCCCGCCCGCGACCGGCGTCGATGAAACCGACGCTCCGATGTGGGGCAATAACGCTAACGGTTCGAGCGGTTCGGGCGAACCTGCCGCAACCGAACCTGCTCCGTCGCCTACGCCGTAATGGGCGCGCGGCGCTCCGCATAAACCGGCGTTAGCCACCGGCGGTATCTGGGATCCTCGCCGCGCACGGCGCGTCCGTAAAACTCCGCGAGTTTACGCGTGATCGGACCCATCGTCCCATCGCCGACCGGCCGCTGATCGACGGAGGCGACGTGCACCACTCCCGCCGCCGTGCCGGTAAAGAAAATCTCGTCAGCGCCGTAGAGTTCGCCGCGGTCGATTGAGCGTTCGATAATGGGAAGGTTGAATTCGTCGCGCGCAATTTCGAGAATCGACCGGCGCGTGCACCCTTCCAAGATATTTTGCGATGGATCGGGCGTGTAGAGATGTCCGCGCTTGATCAAAAAAATGTTCTCGGCCGACCCCTCGGAAACGTGCCCGTCCGCCGAGAGCATAATCGCCTCATCGTAGCCGTTCTGCACCGCTTCACTTTTTGCAAGCGCCGAATTCACGTAGAGCCCGGTAATTTTTGCACGCGGCGGCGCGGAGGCGTCATCCGCGCGGCGCCAAGAACTCACGCACGTCTTGAGTCCGCCGCTCGCATCGAGATACGGCGTAAACGCAATCGGAATGATCGCGAGCGCGTCCGGCACGCCGTGTAAACGAACGCCGATGTCCTCGGCCGCCTTATAGATGCACGGACGGATGTAGATATCGGTTTCGAATGCGTTACGCGCCGCAAGTTCGGTCGTGATGGCGATGAGTTCGTCCACGGAATGCGGCAGCTTCATCATGAGAATTTTGGCCGAAATCTCCAGGCGCTCGAAATGCTCGCGGAGCTGCAACAAATACAGCTCGCGGCTCGGGGCTTCCCAGTAGCCGCGGATCCCCTCAAAACAGCCGGTACCGTATTGAAGTCCGTGCGTGAGCAAACCGACGCGGGCGTCGTTATACCCGCAGAAACGGCCCCCGGCATAGACGGTAATTTTTGAGAGATCCATTTTGCGGACGATTCCGGACGGAAATCGCCCCACCTGTTGGGAAAGAGGCGCCCATGCGAAGACCGATTATTTTTGTCTTAGTGCTCGTGTCGTCCGCAGTCGTTTCCGCATCCGCGGGCCCTTCGGGCGCGGTCCTCCCGACGAATTGGCACATAAGTGCGCCCAGTGGTGCCATCGGCGTAACCGGAACGATGCCCCAAGGACTGGCGCTCTCGCCCGACGGTCAACTCATCGCCGTGGTCGAGTCCGGCGCGGGACCAGCGGGGTTGCGCATATTCGAACAAAGTTCGCTGCGCGAACGCGCGTACGTTGCACTCAAAGGTGCGTTCGGGTCGCCCGTTTGGGACGGTAGCTCGCATGTCTGGGTTGCACTTGCAAACCTGCATGCCGTCGGCCGCGTCGACATCGCCGCCGGAACCCTCGAACGCTCGATCGATACGGGTGCCGATTCGTGGCCCGCCGCCGTCGCTCTCTCGCCCGATGGAAAAACACTGGCGTTCTCGGACGATGCCAAGGCGCGTGCCGGTTTTATCGACACCGCAACTTCCGCCGTGACGAAACGGGTGGCAACCGGCAAGCACTCCGGCGAACTTGCGTACAGCCCGGACGGTAAAACCGTCGCTGTTGCGAATCGCGGAGCCCGCACGATTACGTTGATTGCGACCGGTTCGATGCAAACGCGGCCGGCGGACGTCGGCCTGCATCCATCGGCCATCGCTTTTACGCGTGACGGGGCGCAA
>JALZBM010000032.1 GCA_030947385.1 Vulcanimicrobiota bacterium | reverse complement strand
CTTCGATACCCTGCATCCCAGCAGAAAACGCGAGTGAGAGCAACTGCTGAACCTCCCTAACGACCTCCTCTGCGCGAGCATGGCGAGTTAGCAACCCCCTCCAGGCCCACGACCTCGCGCCTTTTTCAAGGTGGTTCTCCACAGGATGCACAGGGTGGGAACAAACGTTTGTGGATAAAGACGGCATAAGGGTTTTGGGCGGCGTGCGGCGCAGTCGAGGCGGAAGGCCCGACGCCCAGGCGCGGAGCCGAGAAGCCGTCTGATTTAAGGAGAAGCTACTTGAATACCAGCCGATTTTTGACCGCCGCGGCGCTTGCGGGGTTTGCACTCGCCGCTTGCAGCGGGAAATCGTCAACCACAACCACCACCACAACAACCACGGAGGGCTCGCCTGTAGCGGGCGGTGCGTCCAAGACGATCGGCGTGTCGATTCAAAACCGCGAGGCGCAATTCTACCAAGACATGGAAAACGGCATGAAGGCAGAGGCCGCTAAGTTCGGCTACAAGCTGGTCGTCGTCGATGCAAACCGCGACAATTCAAAACAACAATCGCAAGTCGAAGATTTCATCTCAAAGAAAATCGACGCTATCGTACTGACGCCCTTCGATTCGCAAGCCATCGGCAGCGCAATCGCCGAAGCGAACAAAGCAAACATCCCGGTCTTTACGGCCGACATTGCCAATACGAGCAGACAGGGCAAGGTTGTCGCGCACATTGCAAGCGACAACGTGCAGGGCGGCATGCAGGCGGGTAAACTCATGTGCCAGGGACTGGCTACCGGCGGAAAAACCGCGATCGGATCGATTGCGATTATCGACGAGCCCGAAGTCACGAGCGTGCAAGATCGCGTTAAGGGTTTCAAGACCGCGCTGAAAGCAAATTGTCCCTCGGTAACCATCGTCTCGGACATCAGCGCCGGCGGCGATCGTCAAAAAGCGGCCTCGACGACGGGCGACATTTTGCAATCGCATAAAGAGCTCAAGGGGATCTTCGGCATCAACGACGACTCCGCACTCGGCGCATTGACCGCCGTAAAGACCGCGGGCCTCAAAGGGCTCATCATCGTCGGTTATGACGCATCGCCCGAAGCGCAAGCCGCAATCAAAGCGGGCGACATGTACGGCGATGCGATCCAACATCCCGATCAAATCGGCGCCAAAACGGTTGACGCGATTCACGATTCGTTCTCCGGCAAACAGCCGCCGGCTCGCGTCACGGTCACCGTCGGCACGTTTACCAAAGCGAACGCAAAGTAGCTCCACTGGCTGCGATACCACTGCTCGAAATGCGCGGCATCGGGAAAAGTTTTCCCGGTGTCCGCGCGCTCGACGGCGTGACGCTCGATCTTTACGCGGGCGAAGTTTTGGCATTGGTCGGCGAAAACGGCGCCGGCAAGTCCACGCTGATGAAGATTCTTGCGGGCGCGCAGCCGGCGGACACCGGCGAAATTTTTATCGACGGAAAGCCGGTTCGTATCGAGGGTCCGCGCAAAGCCGAAGAACTCGGCATCGGCATGATTTATCAAGAATTCAATCTGGTGCCTGCACTGAACGCCATCGACAACATCGTGCTTGGCGACGAACCGGTCTCCGGTTTGTTCTTGGACAAAAAGGCGGCCGCCGAGCGGGCCGCGAGCGGTCTAGCGGAACTCGGAATCACGATTCCAGTCAACACGGAAGTCTCCAAGTTGTCCATCGCCCAGCAACAGATGATCGAGATCAGCAAGGCGATCGTCAAAAAAGCGCGCATCGTGGTGATGGACGAACCGTCGGCGGCATTAACCAACCGTGAAATAGACAAACTGTTCGCAATTATCGCCAAGCTGAAAAATTCGGGCGTTGGAATCATCTACATCTCGCACCGTTTGGAAGAACTCGGGCGCATCGCGGACCGCATTACCGTCTTGCGCGACGGTAAGGCGATTGAAACGCGCAAACAAGCGGACTTTCCGCAGGACGATGTGATTCGAGCCATGGTCGGGCGCACGCTGGAATCGCATTTCCCGGAGTTGCCGCCACTGGCACCAAACGCACCGGTGGCGCTGCGCATCGAACATTTGCAGCGTGCGCCGCTCGTCAACGATATAAGTTTTGACGTTCACCGCGGCGAGGTCGTCGGGCTTGCGGGCCTAGTCGGCGCGGGACGCACGGAGATCGTGCGCGCCATAGCGGGAGCGGATCTGCCGAAATCCGGTAGTATAGAGGTCGCGGGCAAACCGCTGCGCGTGCATGGCCCCGCCGACTCGATCCGTGCGGGGATCGCTTTTATTACGGAAGACCGCAAGGGTCAGGGCTTGATTCTCGGCATGACGGTTCGCGAAAACATTACGCTCGCCCACTTGGATGATTTTCTGGATCGCGCACGCTTGGTCGAACGGAAGTTGGAAAACGAAGCGAGTGCGAAGTTCATCGCGCAATTGAAAATTCGAACGCCCAGCGGCGAGCAACTCGTGCGCAATCTCTCGGGCGGGACGCAACAAAAAGTGGTACTGGCAAAATGGCTTGCGGGAAAAGTCAACGTCTTTCTTTTTGATGAACCGACGCGCGGCATCGATGTGGGGTCGAAGTCCGAAATCTACGGCCTCATGGTCGAATTACTCAAGAATGGAGCGGGAATCGTAATGGTCTCAAGTGAGTTGCCCGAAGCCCTCGGGATGTCGCATCGCATTCTGGTCATCCGGGATGGGCGCATCATCTCAGAGCTGACGCGCGCCGAGGCCACCCCGGACAAAATCATCGCGCTTGCCACGGGAGCCGCAGCATAGTGGCCGACGCGCACGTCAAGGACATTCTTACCGAGCAAGCCGAGGTGCAACGCGCGAAGGAGAAGCGTGACTACCTCATCCGGATCGGCGGCGCGATCGCGGCGCTCATCGTGATCGTGACCGTCGTGAATATCGCATCCGGCGGCAGTTTTCTCGAGCCGAGCAATCTGCTGCGCGTCCTGCGCCAAATTACGACGCAAGCAATTCTTGCCTTCGGACAAACGTTCGTCATCATTACGGCGGGCATCGATCTTTCCGTCGGATCGCTGGTCTCGCTCACGGGTGTCGTCATGGCGCTCATCGCCAACAGCTTACACATCGGCGGTTTCCCACTCATCGCCGTCACGTTGCTCTGCGGTCTGGCCGTGGGGGGGCTAGCCGGTTACGTCAACTCAGTTCCCGTCGTGCGCTTGAATCTGCCGCCCTTTATTACGACGCTCGGCATGATGCTCATGGCGCTCGGGCTTTCCTACAAACTCTCGCACGGGCGTCCGGTGGGCTTGACGTCAAGCGATTTTCAGAACATCGGCATCGGCACGTTTCTCGGATCGCTGTTCGAGAAGACTGCCATTCCGGGCGTGCCGATCGTCGTTATCTGGATGCTCGTGATTGCCGTCATCGGTTCCGTCCTTCTCATGCGCACGCGCTTTGGCCGATACGTTTTTGCCCTCGGCGGCAATGAAGAAGCCGCGCGCCTTGCCGGTATCAACGTCGCGCAGGTGAAGACGCTGGTTTACGTGATCAGCGGAATGTGCGCCGGCGTGGCCGGTTTTCTCTTGATGGCGCAATTTTCATCGGGATCGCCGAACACCGGCACGGGCGACGAATTGCTGGAGTCCATTGCGGCGGTCGTCGTGGGCGGCACCAGCTTGATGGGCGGACGCGGCAGTATCATCGGAACGTTTTTCGGCGCGTTGCTCATCGGCGTACTCTACAATGTGATGAATCTGATCGGAGTGGAATCCTACACGCAGAAAATTGTCCTTGGCGCGGTCATTCTGCTTGCAGTCGTGTTGGATGAGTTACGAAAGCGCTACCTTCAGCGCACCTAGTCCGGCAAGCGTTTTTCGGTTCGCAGCCCCGCGAGCGTTGCAGCAAACTCCCACAACTGCTGACTGGTTTCGGGAACGGTTTCGCGGTGGGCGGGCAAGGTAATGCGAATGTGATTGCCTTGATCGCTACGTTCGACCTGGATCGCGTCCGCAAAACGGCGCAACATGACGTTGCTCGGCGCTTCGAGCGGATCGGCTGCGGCATCGAGGTCCAGTGCCGGTCCCTGGTCGTAGACATCGAGAATTGCGGTGTCGTCTTGCCACTGCACTTCGAGCGCAATCGCGCCGGCATGGCGGTACCACTCGGCGCTAAAATCTCGCCGGTGATTAGCTCGACCATAAATTCATCTGCGTTTCCACCCGATTCTACACGGATTTGGGACGTAACGGCGCGGCGGGTGGAAACGACCGACGCAGCGTCGTTGCTGTCAATGACCCATCGCATAGTAAATTGTTTGTTCCAGCTTTAGGAAATTTCAAACGCCGAACGGGTTAAGTTTGGCTGAGAACGCGAATTCTTGCGCCGCCCTTCGACAAGCTCAAGGGTGACACCGGGTCTAAAAGTCGGCGTTCGTGACTCCGGTATTCGTCTTGAGATCTACCCACGTCTCGTCCGACACAATTTTGTCACCCGCGTAGCGCAGTTGGCGGACCGGCATGTGCGTTGCCTTGGCAAAGAAGATCTCCATCCTCGTGACGCCGATTTCGGTTCCCGTCGTCGCTACCGTTGCCGGCCGCAGTTCCACGACCTCCGTGTCGCCCGCACCCGGGTGTTGCGAGAGCGCGCCCTTCACCAGGCGGTACTGTGCCACCTGATTCATGATCAAACCCTGCGGGATCGTGTAGCCGCGCAGCGAGACCGCGCGCCGATCGTGAAGCCCGACGTTGAGGTGGATGTGGGAGAGAAATCCGCCTTGATGGCCGCTAACGGTGTCGCCGCCGCTCCATACGCCGCCGCTTCCCCTGCCGTCACCGCCGGTTATGAGCGTTTTGGCTTTATTTGGTTTCTTGAACGTAAATTGATAGGTGCGGTCCTGCGTGTTACCGTCGAGCACTTCGTGCACGCGGACGGTGGTTGTGTAATCGGTTACGCGGGTCCAGGCATCCTCGAAGGCGGTCAGCGCAGCCGCGGAAGCGGCTTGTGCGCCGTGTTGAACGAGCATCACGCACGCAAAAAGCGCGGCAACCAGAGTTGAAAGAGAGCGCGGTTTGATCTGCATTGAACCTCCGAGCGCGCGTGCCGTTAAGCGAAATAGGTTCGTTTAGCGCCGTGGAGTTCCGCCCGGGACGTCTTCGGGTTACTCGTCGACGAGAAGCGTGCCGTGCTTGCCTTCCACTCCAATGAGAACGTCACACTTGGCGTTGGCCGCGATGGTCTCGATCGTGCGGCTCAGGGGCGCGCCCGTGTATTTGCCTTCGCGGTAAGACCCTAAGATAATCAGGTTGGCCTTCTCCCGTTTGGCAAGATCCAGCACGCCCTGGCTGGTTTGCCGGGAGTGCAGAATTTCGGTGCGCAGGTTCACGCCGCTCTTCATCGCGATCGATTCTGCCGCACCCAAGGAGTCGAGGGCGATGCGCTCTTCGGCCGGCATCTCCGCGTTTGGCGGCAACGTGAACGGAACCTCGATAACGTATACCGCCAGCAGCTCGGATTTTTCGCCTCGCGAAAGCTTCGTGGCGAGCGCCATCATGTGGGCCGAAACGATATCTTGGGAAAAGACCACGATGATGCTGCCCACAAGGCGTTTGAGTTCGGTTTCGGCGCGTTGACCGAGTTTTTGCACGTACGACGTGGGCGGGTGAAGCATCCACCACAAGGTCGCGCTGATCGCAAGAAAGATGCAGACCGCGCAGAAAAAACCGACCAGAGTAACGTGCAGCGAGGCCATCAGCGTAGCGCCCCCGTGCGAAAATAGGCCATCAACCGGTACGCACCGAGCAGCGTGAGGGCGAGGCCAAGGACGACGCCGGGAATGATGCCCCAATTGTGTACCGCGAACATGCGCGCCAAGATGGCGACGCCCAGCACAACATACAATCCGTAAAAAACGAGGCGTACGTAAATCATGGGCTCGCGCTGCGTGCTTTCTCGCGCTCGTCGCTGCGGCGGACGTTTTCTATGTATTCATCCATCAGTTCAAGCTCGCCGGCGTTGCGTAAAATATCGACTTGGGCGACGCGCCAATCGTGTTTCTGCGACCCGAACAGCGGCAAGCCCCGGCTGCCCCGGTAAATAAGATACACGGCCACGCCGAAGACCAACCACAGGGGACCGGCAATCCGCCCAATGACGTGCGTGATCAAGGTAAATACTAAAATTGAAACGATTCCGGCAAAGCCCAAAACGGCGACGACGGGAAATTCGACGCGCTCCCCGCGAAATCTCATTGGAATGTTAAGCGGGATTTTGAACTTGCGGGGACTCAAAGGATCGACAAACCGCAGAGCCACTAATGCCACAAAGACGAACGAGTAGCTCGTCGCCGCGCCGAAGGCGTACAGGTCAGCAAGGAAATCCAGGCCGCCTTCGCCGTTAAACCAGCGCGCGTACAGATGCTTGGCGGCCGGAGCGAGCGACGGAATCGCGGCAAAAATCAATTCGAGAATAGCGACGCCCGAAAAAGCGATGATCGAGATGGCGGGGGTGCGGAATTTTGGATGAACGCGCTTGAAAAAGGACGGCAGCAGGCGGGTGCTGCTCATCGCGTACGCGATGCGTGAGCTGCCGAAGACGCCGGAGTTGCTCGAGATCAACAGCAACACGGCACCGAGGATCGGCACGTATAGCGCGGCCAGCGCGCCGAAGTACGGCACCTGAGCGGCTAGGAGTGCCACCGCGCGTCCGTTGTTATCATCGTTGCCCAAGTATTGCCACAGCATCTGCGCGTGTCCGTGCGCGTCCGGTGGAATGGGATGCCAGGTTTGCATGCCGAGCGCGAGATTCGAATAGGCAAGTGCGAAGATGAGAATGGTGAGAATGAGCGCGACCGACGTGCGTGGGATGACCGATGCAGGCCGCTGCGTTTCTTGCGCCGCTTGCGAGATCGACTCCAAGCCCACGAAGCTGATAATTGCCAGCGACACGCCTTTCATCAGCATGAAATTCGATGGCCACGAGACTTGCATCGTGTGAACGAGCAGATCGGGTTTGAAGGCGAAGAAGAATCCTAAACACAGGATCGCCGTCTCGCTGACGACGTCCATGCCGGACACGATGCCGTTGAAGGCGGTACTCTCGCGAACGCCGATCACGTTGAGAATGCAAAGTCCGGCGATAAGTCCGAAGACGACGATAAAATGTGTCAACGGATGTTGCGATACGAGCAACACGGGCACGATGCTGCTGAGATAGTCGACGCACGTCCAGGCGAACAGGGTAATATCGATCGTAAAGTCGAGCAGCACCGCCCAACCGGCGATGAATCCGAAGATGTCGCCGAGTCCGCGCAGCACGAAATACTGTCCGCCGCCTGCCACCGGATACGTTGCCGCCAATTCGGTGTAGGCAAGGCCGATGCACACGTACACGACACCGGCAAAGAGAAACGCAACGTTGGATGCACCTGCTGCGGCTCCCAGTACGAGTCCTAGTCCGACAAAAATGTCCGCGCCGACATCGGAGTAACCCCAGGAAAAGGAACCCCAGGGCGTGACCGAACGGCGCAGTTCGGGCGATTTAGCCTTTGACACTAATATTCGACCGCAGTCCGTTCCAGCGAGTTGATGATGTATTCAGCCTCACCGATTTGCTCGATCAATTGTTCGCTGCGGAAAATGGTGACCGCGGTGCGAAGCAGCGAAACGCTTTCTTTGAGCTCGGAACGTTCCCGCATGCCGTCGCCGGCTTTCTGCAGCACCATGATCCCGAATTTGAGGGCGGTCTTGGCATATTCGAGATGGTTGCCGATGGTTTGCAGATCGTGTAGCGCATCTTCGTAGCAGCGTTTGGCCTCGTCGTAGCGGCGCCGGCGTGTGGCGAGCATGCCGGAGAGCACGTTATTGAACGCGTCGTTACGATTACGCGTCGGCCCGAGCGCCCGGTCCAAGGCCGCGCGCAGTTCCGGGTTGGGAATGGATGCGGGCCGGGCCCCGATGGCCGACGGAATCTTGGCCGCATCGCGTCCTGTGCCCATCGCTTCTTCGTGTGCGCTGGAGGTTGGGGTAATGAGCCGTTTGAGTTCGGAAAGAAATTCCGGCGCACTCTGGAACCGCTTCTGCGTATCTTTTTCGATGGCTTTGGTAATTACGCGCTCGAGCGGAGCGGGAATGTTGCGATTGATTTGGCGGGGCGGCGGCGGAACGTCGTTGACGTGAGAGAAAATCGTCGCGACCAGATCGTCGGAATCGTTGCGAAACGGAACGGTGCCGGTAAACAGCTCGTACATAACGATACCGACGGAGTAGAGGTCGCTGCGCGGATCGGCGGGGCGGCTCAAAAAGCGTTCCGGCGGCAGATAAGCGATCGTGCCGACGATCTGTCCGGTTTTAGTGGTTTGCGTCATATCGCTCGTCCGGCGCGAGAGACCAAAATCCATCAGCTTGACGATCTCGTCTTCTTGTTGGGCGATAATGTTGGCCGGTTTGATATCCCGGTGAATGATTCCGGAATTGTGCGCGTATTCCAGGGCCGCGAGAACTTGCATGATGTAACGAATGGCGGTGTGATAGGAAATCGAACCGCCTTCGAGTTGGCGCAGGGTCTTGCCGTTCACGTATTCCATCACGATATAACCGTGCCCGTCCGTTTCACCCGCGTCGAAAACCGTGACGATGTTGGGGTGATTGAGGGTCGCCATCGCTTGCGCTTCTTTTAAAAAGCGGCGGCGAACGTCGATGGAGCGGTCCGTGAGAATTTTCACCGCTACTTCGCGGCGCAGTAAGCTATCTAAAGCAAGATATGTGTCGGCAGTTCCGCCTTGACCGATGAGACGCTCGAGCTTATAGCGTTCGGTTAAAATCGCGCCTGTGAGGTCTTCCATTTCAGAATGCGTTTCGGTGGAGCGAGATGGTCTCACCGTCAAGTGCCACCACATCGAATCTCGCGCGGGCCGCAGGCGCAATGAATTGGAGATAATCGGCTGCAAGGCGGCGCAGGATGGCTCGCTTTTTCGAATCCACGGCTCCTAGCGCCCGTCCGAAGCCCGCGGTGTTGCGCAACTTTACCTCGATAAACACAATCGTATCTCCGTCCTTACAGACGAGGTCCAGCTCTCCTCCGGGAAGCCGCACGTTTCGCTGCACGATTGCGTATCCGCGCTCTTGCAAGTACTGGACGGCGCGATCTTCACCCGCGCGCCCCGCGGAGCTAGTCGACTTGCTCAACGGCTGCCAAATCGAGTACGAGTTGAGCGTCGCGGACGCGCCAAAATCCCGTGCGGTGATGAACGCAGGGTCCGTGTTCTTTGAGAGCGGCGATGTGCGCGGGCGTTGCATACCCTTTATGTTCGGCAAATCCGTAGCGTGGTTCGGCGCGGCCGAGTTCGGTCAGCAAATCGTCGCGGTAGACTTTAGCGACGATGGACGCTGCGGCGACGGTCGCGCATTTGGCGTCGCCTTTTATGACCGGCAACTGTTCGCCCGGATACGATTTTATGCGGACGGCATCCGTGAGAAGGTAGTCCGGAAGGCGGCCGATGCCGGCGAGCGCGCGTTCCATGGCCAGCACGCTCGCCCAGTAGATGTTGATCCGGTTAATTTCCTGGACGCTTGCAACGCCCACCGCCCATGCAATGCAGGTTGATTTAATGATCTCGCTCAGTTCCAGACGCAGTGCCGGCCGCACGACTTTCGAGTCGTTGAGACCCTTGAGCATCATCGGGCCCGCCGTTATCACGCATGCGGCGACTACCGGGCCGGCTAAGGGACCACGCCCCACTTCATCTATACCGCCGATGTAGACGTGCCCGCGTTCTCGCGCCTGGTCCTCGTAGCGGTGAAGGCGGTGGAGACGGCGGCGCTCGCGTTCGTACGCGTTTTTAGCTTTACGCTCTTGGTCCGTCATCCGGTGGCGCCTCAAAAGTGATCCGGCCGAACTTGCCGTCATTGAAATCTTTGATGTACGATTGCGCCGCATTGTGCATGTCGGATATGCTGCCACGCTTTAGAAATCCGCGCGCGTTGGAAAACGATTGCAAGTCGGGGACGCGCGTGCGGCCCTCGGTTTTTATTTTGAGCCAGGCGTGAAATCGTTCTGCCACATCTTCGGGATCGTAGCGGTCGCGCGGAATTGCGCCCGTCATCGCAAGCATCCACTGCGACTCGGGCGTTTCGATTTTCGGTACGAGAATGCCGGGGGTATCCATCAACTCGAGATTGGGTTGGACGCGAAACCACTGCGTGCTGCGGGTTACGCCGGCCTTGTCCTCGGTTTTTGCAGACGCGCGGCGCAGCAGACCGTTGATGATTGAGGACTTTCCCGAATTCGGTAAGCCGACGACGATCGCGCGCTGGTTTCCGGCCCGGCTCGCTTGTGCGAGTTGTCCCAGATGAAAATTCGCTTTGCCGACGCTGGTTTGTTCCTTGCCGTTCACGGCAACGGCGCGGCGTTGCGTGGCGTTGAGATAGGTCATCCATTTGATCGTGGAAACCGGATCGGCGAGATCCTCGCGGCTGAGTACGATAAGGCGCGGGCGTTTGGCCGCGATTGCATCGAGCAATGGATTGGAACCGCTGCGGGGCACGCGCGCGTCGATCACTTCAATGACAACATCGATGAGCTTCATATACTCTTCGATTTTGCGCATCGCTGCAACCATGTGTCCCGGGTACCACTGGATGATTTGCTCGAAGTCGGTGTTCACAGCGTTCCCATTCGCGTCAAAGGCCAGATGCCCGCAACGGCTTTGCCGATAACCATCGGCTGGTCGACAAAGCCCCAAAAGCGGGAGTCGTCGCTGTTCGCGCGGTTGTCGCCCAATACATACAAGGCGTCTTTCGGTACGGTTACTACCGCGAAGGTTCGTGCGTCGGGAAAGCGGACGTACGGCTCCCAAAGGCGGGAGCCGTTCACGAAGACGGCCCCGCGCACGATGGCGATCCGGTCGCCGGAGAGGCCGATTATTCGCTTGAGATAGACGGACGGCGCGGATCGTTCGTGCCGGAAGGCCACGACGTCGCCCCGCGCGGGATGTCCCAGGCGGTAGGCGATCGTGTTAATGAGCACGTACTCGCCGCTCGAAATGTCGGGTGCCATCGAAAGACCCGAGACTTGCGGCGTTCGGATGAAGAATGCTGCTGCGAGCACGGCGAGCGCCGCAATTTGAAGCGCAACACTCGCAGCCGAACGCCAATGCAGTTGCCGAGGCACGAGCGACTCTTTCGACGCGCCGGATGCCAATCCTCAGCGCGCTATTTTAGAACGCGGATACGATTGAGTGGCCAGAACAGAACGAAGGCGTGCCCCGTAAAGCCCGCTTTGTGACCTTTGATGGGGCCGCCGACGAAAGTGCCGTGCAACTGCGAGAAGCCCCAGATGTGCGAATCCTCCGAATTGTTGCGATTGTCGCCCATCATGAAATAGTAGCCTTGTGGAATGCGGTCGGGCGCTTGCCACGCGCTTCGCGGCGGAATGTTTGCCTGAACGGGATCCAACGGCGTGCCGTCGACGACGATGCCATAATTTTTTATTTCGAGACTGTAAGAGGGCTTTTCTTTTATGTAAGGCTCTGCCAGAGCGACGTTATCGCGAAAGACCACGCCATTACGTACGGCAAGTTGATCGCCCGGCGCGCCGACGAGGCGTTTGATGAAGTCGCTACTTGATTCGATCGGCGGCGTGAAGACGATGATGTCTCCGTGCTGCGGCGGATGAAAGCGGTATTCGAATTCGTTTACGAGCAGAACGTCGTGAATTTGCAGCGTCGGTTCCATCGATCCCGACGGAATGTAGAACGTGCGGACGACGAACGTGATAAGGAAGAGCGCGACGAGGCCCGCGACGATAAAGGCGTCCAGATATTCGCGTGCAACGGCGGCCGCCGACCCTTTGTTCTCGACGGTTCCGGCCGGCGCGGGGCGCAGGCTAAGCGCGATGCGCGCGACGGCAAAGACGACGATGAGCCCGAGAAGCTGAAGCGGTGTCAGAGCGATAGTACTAACGGGCGACTTTCTTCTCTTTGATGCGCGCGGCTTTGCCGATCTTGTCAGCCAAGTAATAGAGACGGCTGCGGCGCACGATACCGCGTTTGCTCACTTCGATACGGTCGACGCGTGGGCTGTGAAGCAAGAACGACTTTTCGACGCCGACGCCATGTGCAACGCGCCGCACGGTTATCGTCTCGGCAGCACCGCCGCCGCGGCGCACGGTGACGACGCCTTCAAACATCTGGATGCGCTCTTTGCCGCCTTCGACCACTTTTGAGTACACTTTGACGGTATCGCCGGAACGGAAATCCGGGACGGAAGACTTGCGTTGCTCTTTATCGATTAAATCAATGACGTTCATGTAAGCGGCTCTCTTGCTTGGAGTACTCTAGCGCGGGCCCAAAACGAAAAAAGGACCGGGTCCCGGACAACCCTGAGAGTTTATCACGAGCCACGGTACCACGCAACCTGACAAAGGTTGCATGGCTTGCACGGCGTCACTCTGTACCGTTCAACGCGTCGCCCTGCCTGGGATATGTGTTCACCCTGAGCCTGTCGAAGGGCCGTCCTCCAGGTCCGGCCGCCGGCTCCTCGTCCGCTCCCGCGAGGCCTCGCGGCGCCAGGCCGCGATCTTCGCATGATCGCCCGAGAGCAGCACTTCGGGTACGTCCACCCCGCGAAATCGCGGCGGCCGGGTGTAGGCGGGAAAATCCAGGACGCCATCCGTGAACGATTCCGAGGAAAGCGACTCGCTCCGCAGGGCGCCGTCCACCAGCCGGACCGTGGCATCCATCATCGCCAGGGCCGGAATCTCTCCCCCGGTCAGCACGAAATCTCCGAGTGAAAGTTCCTCTATCGGGTAGAGCTGGGTCAGCCGCTCGTCGATTCCCTCATAGTGCCCGCAGATGAGTACGAGCCGGTCAAGCTGCGCGAAAGCGCGTGCGTCCCTCTGCGCGAGTGGCCTGCCCGCCGGTGTCGGCATCACCATTTTGCGCCGTTCCTCCGAAGGTGCGGCGCGCAAGATGGAATCCAAAATCGTAGCGATCGGCTCGGCCCGCATCACCATCCCCGGGCCGCCTCCGTAGGGCGTGTCGTCGGCCCGGTCGCGCCCTTGTAGGGCATCGAGGATGTGGTGATAATTGATCTGAACGATTCCCGCCTCGACCGCCCGGCCCACGATCGACAGGCCGACGAAGGGCGCGAAGACTTCCGGGAAAAGCGTCAGCGCATCGATCGTCAACATAAGAGAAGAAGTGTTCAACCTCCGCAAACTCACCGCATTTTTCGCCCCCGGCCGCCCGGCCACGTCTTACGAGCGGGCGGTGCGTCTTTTGGAAACGGGCGCCTTCGAGCAGGCCGAGCGCGAACTGAGCGCGCTTGTTGCATCGGCTGCGTCTGATTCCGAACGGGCCGCAGTTATCAACAAGCGCGGCATCGCCCGCGTCCATCAGAACCGCCGGGATGAGGCGCTGGAGGACTTCACGGCAGCGCTCGAATTCAAACCGCAGTTTGCGTCGGCATTGCTCAACATCGGTAACTTGCTGCTCGAAGATGGAGAACTCGACGAAGCGATCGCGCACTACGAAAGTGCGGTTCGAAGCGACGACTCGTACGCCGTCGCGCATATGAACTTAAGCGCGGCTTACAAGAAAGCGGGACGCCACGCCGAGTCGGTGCGTGAATTCCGGCGCGCGAGCCGGCTGGAGGGCCGGTTCGGGCAAAAGAAAAAAGCAACGCCATGACCGACGACGATCAAATTGCGGTTACGGATGAGTTGCTTTTCGTCATGCGGGAAGCCGCGACCGGCGCTCTCTGGGCGGGAGAGAAATTCATTTCGCCGCGACGCGTGCTGATCGCGCTCTTGCAAGATCCGGCTTTCCGCGAACCTTTTAAAGGCATCATCGACGTCGACGCGCTGTCGGTAGTAATTCCAAACGACGACGAGGTTTCAACGATCGAAGATCCGCCACGAGAGCGCACCCTCGCGTTCAAAGAAACGAGTGGATCAAATTCGGTCTGGCTCGACTCCACCGCCTATGCTGTATTTGTCGAAGGCGCGCGCCGCGCGAAGAAGCGGTATGTGCCCAAAGACTTGCTGCTCGGTTTTGTAAGCGAATGGCGCAGAGCGCCGCACGTGTTGCACGATATCAAAATCGACGGCACGAAATTTGCGCAAGCCGCCTTCGCATTGCCCGAGGGGGTGTAAATCGCGCGCTACAATTTTGTCGTTAAGTCGGCGCTCGTGATTTCTTCGAGATACTCAAAGAGTTGCGGTAAAGTGATTTTTTCAAGCGCCGTGCGCTTGAGGTTGCCCGTGCCGTCTTCGCCTTCGT
>JALZBM010000154.1 GCA_030947385.1 Vulcanimicrobiota bacterium | reverse complement strand
AGCCTGTCGAAGGGCGCGTGCGCAATCGTGTGTCACCCTGAGCCCGTCGAAGGGCGCTTGCAGCCGTATGCGGGGATTAGTGGCGTAGGACTCGGGCGTCTGCCATCGTTATGGGGCGGTCTTTGCCGTCGATGTCTAGGACGAGTTCGCCGTGGTGCCCCAAGCGTTTCGCGATGCCTTCGAGGGGCGTCGTCTCGCCGTCGATCACGACGCGGTAGTGCGTGCCTTTAAGTTTTGCAGCATCTTCCCACCTGCGCGCGATGATGTTCGGTTTTTCGACCATCGAAAGCATGCTGTCGAAGGTTTGCAGGATGGCGCTTAGCAGATCGGGACGCGTGATGTCGCTGGCGTCATTGATAAATGCGGGGGGTGGATCGATGTCTTTGTATTTGGGATCGTCGCTGCCCGACATGTTGATGCCGACGCCGCATGCTACCCATGCGCGCGCGCCTTGGCCGCGCGAAACACAGAGGATGCCGCCCACTTTCCTACCCTTGAGCAGAATGTCGTTCGGCCATTGCAGCGTAGGTTGAATGTTGTGAAATTTGAGCGCTGCCTGCACGCACATGCCGGTCCAAAAGGGAATCGTCCAGAGATCGGCCGGCTCGAACGTGACCGGTAAGATCGTTGAGAACAAGAGGGATGCACCGAGCGGTGCAACCCACTCGCGGCCTTTTCTGCCCGCTCCCTTGGTTTGAAAGTTGGTTGCAATCGTAAGGCCTGCGGCTTCTCGTTGACCCAGGAATTTGACCGCATCGTCGTTCGTACTTTCGGTCATCGGGTGAAATTGAATGTGCTGAAATACCGTACCGTAGAGCGCGTTGCGCGTCTTGGCAAACGGATCGGTCATGTTTTCCAGAAAAGGTACCCTTTCCCGCGGCGAGAACGCGCTTCGGCCTTGTGTTCTTTCCGAAACATGTCGTTATTCTTTGTTTCGAAGGCCCGGACCCGTATGCGCAAGTGGGCGGTCTCGGAGTGCGCGTCGCGGAGCTTGCCGAGGCGCTGACCGAAAGCGGGATTTCTACCGAACTCATTTTCGCCGGCGATCCGGATCGGCCGGCACGCGCCGTCACGCAAGGCGGCGTGAGGCTGCACCGCGTGTTGCAATCCTTATCCAAAGATTACCCGGCCGGTGTGTATGACGGGGAGTATAACAAGGTCGACGCATTTGCACGCGATGTGCCGCAGATCGTAATCGACGAGCATATCGTTCCCGCATCGCAGCGCGGCGAGCAAGTGCTCGTGCTTTTTGAAGAGTGGCAAACCGTAAAGGCGGCGGTTGAGTTAAATCGACGGTTACGCGAACTGCACTTGCGGTCGTCCGCCGTTATTCTCTGGAACGCCAACAATACGTACGGGTTCGAGGGCTTGGATTGGATCGCGTTGCAAGGGGCGGCCACGATTACGACGATCAGCAAATTTATGAAATTCGAAATGCGCCGGCGAGGCGTGAACGCACTCGTTATCCCGAACGGGATTCCGGCGCGTTTGCTCGTGGGTCCGCCGGCCGAGGGCGTCAAACGGTTTCATGAAGCCATCGGCGGCGATCCGCTCCTCGTTAAAGTCGGCCGGTTCGATCCGGATAAGCGGTGGTTCCAGGCAATCGACGCGGTGGACGAATTGCGTAAACGCGGCGCGCATCCGCGGTTGGTCATTCGCGGCGGCAGTGAAAACCACGGTCGCGAAGTGATGCTGCGCGCAAAATCGCTCGGCCTCACCGTCGTTGAATATGCACGCGGATGCGATGAATCGGATTTTTTCGATGGGTTATCGCGCATCCGGGCCGACGTCGTCGTCTTGACCGCGCGGTTGCCGCAACCGATGCTCTTTGCGTTGTATGCCGCGGCGGATGCCGTTTTAGCCAACAGCGGGAAAGAACCGTTCGGCCTGGTCGGCCTCGAAGTGATGGCCGCCGGTGGCTTGCCCGTTTGCGGCGCGACGGGTGAAGAATATGCCGAACCGTTCGTCAACGCGATCGTGTGCGATACCGATGACGGCCTGGAACTTGCGACTTATATCGAATCCACGCTCGCGGATCCGCGCCAAGTCCATCTGATGCATGCCGCCGCGCAGGCGACGGCGCAGCGGTATACCTGGCCGACGGTTTTAAACGTGCTTACTCGCAAACTCGAGTTCATCGCCGCCCGCACCGCAGAGGCAAACGGAGCGTAGCACGCCAATCCCCCTTCCCCTATGGCAATTCAACGGACGCTTGTTCTTTGCAAACCCGACGCCGTTTCGCGCGGTCTGACGGGCGAAATCATTCGCCGCATCGAGATGCGCGGTTACCTCGTCATCGCGCTAAAGATGATGCAACTCGACGGCGAGCGTGCCCGCAAACATTATGCCGAGCACGACGGCAAACCGTTCTTTAAGGGGCTGGTCGATTTTATTACCAGCGCCCCGATCGTCGCGCTGTGCGTCGAGGGAAACGACGTTATCGAAGGCGTGCGCCACACGATGGGCGCAACCAATCCTTTGCAGGCCGCGCCCGGCACGATTCGCGCCGACTACGCGCAAAACATCGGCCGCAATCTCGTCCACGGCAGCGATTCGCACGAGAGCGCCGAGCGCGAGCTGAAAATTTTCTTTAACGACAACGAAATCGTTTCGCGCAAACACGACCTGCAAAACTGGCTGGTCGAAAACTAGTGTCGCTCGAATCGTTGCGCGGTGGCGGGCGTCCGCTGATCGAAGGCGTGCATGCGCGCGAAGTATTGGATTCGCGCGGCAATCCGACGGTGGCGGTCACCGTTGCAACGACGTTCGGCGTGGTCGATGAAGCGGTCGTTCCTTCGGGTGCGTCGACCGGCGCTCACGAGGCCGTTGAATTACGCGACGGCGATCCCAAACGCTACAACGGCAAAGGGGTCCTCAAGGCCGTGCATGCGGTAAACGAAATCTTGGGGCCCGCGCTCGAAGGCTTGGACGCAACGGCGCAGCGCGAAATCGACGACCGGCTGCTCGAACTTGACGGCACGCCCAATAAGTCGAAATGTGGAGCGAATGCGCTGCTCGGTGTTTCACTAGCGGTTGCGCGTGCGGCGTCTTTGAGTTTAAGCATTCCGCTGTTCCGGTATTTGGGCGGGCCTTCCGCGTGCGAATTACCCGTACCGATGATGAACGTTATTAACGGCGGCAAACATGCCGAAGGGGCGTTGCAATTTCAAGAATGTATGATCGTGCCGCTCGGTGCGCCGTCGTTGACCGAAGCGGTGCGTTACGGTGCGGAAGTCTTTCACGCGCTCGGTAAACTCTTACATGAAGCGGGTCAGCCAACGCTGGTCGGCGACGAAGGCGGGTACGCCCCCAAACTCCAAAGTCTCGATCAGGCGCTGGATCTGTTGTGCAAAGCGATCGAGCGCGCGGGCTACAAAGTCGGCGATGACGTTGCGATCGCGCTCGATTCCGCCGCCACCGAATTTTATTCCGACGGTAAATATTATCCGCTCGATAAGGACAAGGCTTATTCCGCGGACGACATGGTGTCGTTGTACGAGGACTTGGTCGGACGCTTTCCCATCGTTTCGATCGAAGACGGTTTGGCGGAAGACGACTGGAGCGGCTGGACTAAGCTCACGCAACGCATCGGTTCAAAAACGCAACTCGTCGGAGACGACATCTTCGTCACCAATACGGAGCGTTTGCAGCGCGGCATCGACGAGGGCGTCGGCAACGCCATTCTGATCAAGGTAAACCAAATTGGAACGTTGTCGGAAACGCTCGACGCGGTCGCCCTTGCGCACAAGGCCGGCTACCGCTGCGTGATTTCTCATCGCTCGGGAGAAACGGGCGACACGACGATTGCCGACATCGCGGTTGGAACCGGAGCCGGCCAAATAAAAACGGGATCGCTCTCGCGCAGCGACCGGGTCGAGAAGTACAATCGCTTGATGGCGATCGAACAACAGCTCGGCGACGCCGCGCGCTATCCCGGACGCAAGGCCTTCAAGGCGCCGGTCGTCAAATAGACGGTGCTGGGGCCTGTAGCTCAGCGGTAGAGCGGCCGGCTCATAACTGGTTGCGCGCAGGTTCGAATCCTGCCGGGCCCACCATCTCATTTTTTTGATGTTGTTCGTTAATCTTGCTCGATAGTATCGAACTCAATGCCGCGCAGCCTCCGCTGCATCGCGATGTGCTCGCAGTATACGAGCGGGACGGCTTTGTGCGTCTCAAAGAGTTCTTCAGCGCGCGATTGCTACACCGCTACGGCAGTGAGATTTCGGCCGAAGTGGTACGAAGAAACGTCGAACATTTGCCGCTCGAACAGCGCGACACGTATCACAAGGCGTTTTTGCAAGTCACGAACCTCTGGCGCACGAGCGAGATCGCTAAGGAATTTGTATTTGGTAAGCGCTTGGCTTCGATGGCCGCGCAGCTCATGGGCGTCGAGAAAGTGCGGCTGTACCACGACCAAGCATTGTGCAAAGAACCAAGCGGCGGCATCACGCCGTGGCATGCCGACCAATTCTACTGGCCGTTGGATTCGGACAAGAGCATCACCGCGTGGATTCCGCTGCAAGAGACGCCGCTTGCGATGGGTCCGATCGCGTTTGCAGCGGGCAGCCACCGCATGACGACCGGCCGGGATATCGCGATTAGCGATCGAAGTGACGGCGCGATCCGCAAGGCGCTTGACACCGGGCGCTTTCGGGAAGACGAAGAGCCGTTCGAATTGGGCGAAGTAAGCTTTCATGCGGGTTGGACCTTCCACCACACGGGAGCCAATCGCACGGCGCAGCCGCGGGCCGTGATGACCATCATCTACATCGCGGATGGGATCCGGCTCGCCGAACCGAAGCGCCCGCAGCATCTCCTCGACTGGGAGGCCTTTATGCCCGGCGTCGCGCCGGGAGAAGTGGTTGACTCGCCGCTCAATCCCGTCTTAAATTAGCAAGTCCGCTCCTCCAAAAGGCAGCATACCGGCCGAATGCGAATGGGGAGGGCTGCCCACGGCGCCATAGTCTATCGGTTAGGACGTCGCCCTTTCACGGCGAAGAGACGAGTTCGATTCTCGTTGGCGCTACCAATTTCGCCCCGCAAATGCGGGGCGTTTTCTTTTCTTGCCGTACGATTGGCACAGATTGTGCACCGACTAGCCTCCGGTAGGGTGAATTCAAGGGTGTGGCCGCGCAGAATTTTTTGGCGGACCGTTAGTTGTGGCTCTTGTGTCTAAAAAGCGGTTTCAATTATTTTTCCGATGGTCTCACTTGCATAACAAGTTTGTGTCGTCGTGGTTCTCAGGTTGCCGCGAGCGCGGTCGCAGGCGCATGGATGGGACTCATCATTGATATTTCGATATCGGGCTTTCTCGGGAGTCCGCGCGGGTTGATTGCGTTTTTGTTTCTGTTTTTGGCGCCCGTTCTGCTGGCCGCAGTACCGTCCATCGTTTCCACGCGCATTCGCGAACGCTTGGTCCGCCGCGCCGGATGATCATAGGCATAAACATTTTGCGCGTGAACGGCTTTCTGTTTATTCTGCTCGCATTTTCCGGTCAGCTCAGTGGTCCATTTCCGTTTTCGGCCGGCATCGGCGACATCATCGTCGGTCTGCTCGCCCTCCCGTTGGTTTTTGCCGAACCCCGTCTTGGGCGCTCCGACGCGCGCCTCGTGCCCTGGAATGTCTTCGGCCTTTTTGATCTCGTGACAGCGGTTGCGCTGGGGCTGACCTCCGGAAACGGCTCGCCCTTGCAACTGATTCACGCCGGTGTGGGCTCCGCCGCGATTACCGAATTTCCGTGGTCTTTCATTCCGCTGTTCCTCGTCCCGTGTTACCTGGTCGGGCACGTCATCGTCTTCGTCCATATGCGCGCGACGGTGCGGCAAATGGAACGTGCTGTGGCGGCGTAAAGAGGCTGGCCTGTGACGCGGAGATTTGGGCCGACGAGCAGAAGTGACGACGCTATGGAAGTGCATGCTCGGGTAATGCGG
>JALZBM010000153.1 GCA_030947385.1 Vulcanimicrobiota bacterium | reverse complement strand
ATCCGCGGCGCTCAAGTCCGTAACGGCCACGCGCGCGGAACTCGAAAGCAGCGCGGCGCCTTGCAATCCGTCAGGAGCACCGCAAATCGCGACATTCTTGCCGATGGCATAACGCAATGCGTACACGTATGGTGAAAGCGCACCGGCGCTTGTCGCAATATCGGCCGCACCCACGTAACGCGCTTCGCGTGCGGCCTCGAACGCTTGACGGTCCGCATCGGTGCCGAGGTGACGAATCACTTCACGGTTGAGTCCTTTTCCAAGCGTAATCGAGCGGATCCACGGCATCAGAAACGATTCGAGGGCCGCAGTTGCGTCGTCGTCCAGCGCGCCTTCAACGATTTGCGGCCATACAAAGCGGTCCATCTCCCTTCCGATGAGTTGCGGCGAATCGATTACGATCGCCGGAATGCACAGATACCCCGCATCCGAACGGAACACGAGATCCACAACCGTTTTTGCAAGCGACTGGCGCAGAACGGGCTCAAGACGCGCGGCGATCACGTTTTCGGGACGTGCGAACTGCTTGAGCGCGGCGGCATCGCTCCACAACTGCAACTGCTCGTAGTTGGCGTGAACTCTCACCCGGTTACCGTTTGCTCACCGGCGTAGAGCCGCTTGAGATCGTTGCGGCTGCGAGCCGCTAATTCGGCGATACCTCCCAGCCGCACCCCGCCGTGGCCCGCAACTTCAAAAAGACGGTCGGCCGGATGGGTTTGGATCCATGCAGTCACATCTTCTTCATCTGAAACGAGCACGTCGGCACAAGACTTTTCGTCGATCTCCAATCGTTCGATCATCTTCTCCACCCGCGCTCCGATGACGTTCGCGGAGATGTCGCCCGCGCAGGCAATTGCAAATGCGACCGAATCGCCGGCATTGAAAACGGAAAGATAGCGTCGCACCACGCTGCCGACCGTAGCCCAGTCACTTTCGCCGGCGACGAGCGCGAGGAGCACCATGCGGCGCGCAACCGCCTGCGTGAGGACTGGTTGCGTGCCCGCGGGCCGCATTTCGGCCGCTTCCGTCTTGGCGGGCCACTGCAGCGGAACGAAGTGCTTCGAGCGGTCAAAGCCCTGGCGGATGGCGCGGGCCGGCTCGTAGCCGTTCTCCGGAAACTTCGAAGCGTAGCCCCAGGTGGCGGCGAAGCGCGTCCAATTGCGCAGCATCGATGCTTCGTAATCGACCTTGTTGGTTCGGAACGAAACGCTGCCGAAATGGTGAATGAAGACGTCGTCGCATACGTAGATGCGATACCCCGCGGCTCGCACGCGCATGCAAAAGTCGTCGTCTTCAAAATTTCCGGTGCCGTACTGTTCGTCGATGCCGCCGACCTGTTCGAGAACCTTGCGGTCTATACACAAACAAAATCCAATCGCACGGTCGGTAAAATAGCCGGCCCGCCGGAAAGCACGCGCGCGGCCTGCCGCATACGCGTGCATAGCATCGAGTTCTTTGTAATTTGCGTCCAGAAGTTTCTGATCGCCGGCGAGTTCGTTACTGCGAGCGGCGCTGATACCGGTTGCCGGGTCGCGCCGTACGGCATCGACCAAATTTTCAAGCCAGCCTTCGGTTACCACGACGTCGTTGTTAAGGAGAACGATGTAATCGCCGCTCGCGGCAGCGATACCTTGGTTGCATCCTTTAGCAAAGCCGCGGTTGGTGGCGTTGTAAATCACCGTCAAATCTGACTGCGAGCGCAGCCAATCGGTCGTTTCCAGAGTAGACCCGTTATCGACAATGATGATTTCGTGCGGCATCCTCGTATAACTGCGAATCGACTCAACGGCCATCTGCGTGTAAACGAGCGCGTTCCAGCTCAGCATCACGATGCTCGCCGTCGGCGCACCGGGCGCAGCGTCATCGCGCGAGCGCAGCCGTTCCTCGACGAATGCCGGATCCTCGCGGACAAGCGCGCTCACGGGAGCGCAATGCGCATCCGCGAACAGCGGGTCGGGCGGTAGCTCTGCTACGTCGGCAACCGGCGCGCTTACTGCGCGGGTTGCGAACTCGTAGTCGATGAAGCGCAGCAAATAGTCCGCAACCGATCCATGCAGGGTCGAAAAGTCCGCCAGAGTTTCGTGCATCGGGAGTTGGCGCAGCGCGAGGAGCGTGCATCTCGCATCGGCCGTTAGGACCGCCGCATCCCGCGCAAAAGGGAGTTGCGGAGCCGTCGTTGCAGCGATGACTTCCGTTCCCCACTCGATTTGCTCGACGAGTTCGTCCAGCCAGCCATCTCGTAAAACCGTTGCCGTATCCAAAAACGCGAGATACCGGTCGCCGCGCACGTCCATCTCCGCGCGGGCAACGTGCGTTGCGGTACCGGTGGCGACCGTCGTCGGAATGGATCCAAACCCTGGGGACTCTGCGTCCGCCGCCCAAAGGATTTTCTCGATCGGTGCGGCGTTGGATGCAAATGCCGCCCGCCAATTCTCTGCATCCGGCACCGTATCGCCGTGAATCAAGATCGTGGTCTTGGGTGCGCGAACGGACGTGCACGCAAGTTTATTCGGTTGACGCAGCCAACGGCGCACGCTACCGGCCTGTAAGTAGTGGTGGTTGTGATCGAGCCTGGGAAACTCCATCCACCGCTGCGCGAGCAGGGTGGAGTTGAAGGCGACGCGTGAAAACCGCATCGGCCCCGACTGGGACTCGTAGTGGAACAGCTCGGCGGCCGGTTCGTACACGACGCGCCGTCCCGCGCGCGTCACTTTAAAACAGTAGTCGACATCTTCGTAGCCGTTCCAGTACGTCTCATCGAGGCCGCCCAGCTCGGCGTACAGGTCTCGTCTGGTCAACAAACAGGCCCCGGTGACGATTTGGTAGTCTTTACGGCGCATGGCCGGCCGGTCGTTTCCGGGATTCGACCACAAGTAGTGGTAGGGCGTAAATCCGTACGGGCCAAACCGCTCTGCCTGTACGACGACTCCGGCATGTTGCAGCGTACGATTCGCAAAGAGCAAGCGCGCGCCGACAACACCCACGGTTTCGTCGCTTGCCGCAGAGATCATCGCCTTAAGCCACCCGGGCTGCGGTTCGGTGTCGTTATTGAGGAGAACGAGAAACGTGCCCGAAGCCGCCTGCGCGCCTTGGTTGTTGGCGGCCGCAAAACCCAGATTCGTGTCGTTTTTGATTATGCGAATTGCGGGGAACTCGGTTAGAACCGCCGCGGTGTCGTCGGTCGATGCGTTATCGACGATGATGATCTCAACGCGCAGGTCGCGTGGCGCACAGCGTTCGAGCGCGCGCAGGCACACCCGCGTTAACTCGGCCTTGTTGAAAACCGGGATGATGATGGAAACATCCATGGCCTATCCTGCGAGTGCGTTTTCGGCCAGGCGCTGCGCCTCCGCAAACCGGCCCGTGCGCAGATACAGCGTTCCCAATTCGATCGAAACGCGATGGACATCCAGCGCGAGCGACCCTTCGAGCAAGATCGCCGCTTCATCGACGCGACCGCAATCTTCCAAGCATTTCGCTTTGAGCACGACGGGCTCGAGTTGTTCCGGCGCGCGTGAAATCAGCGTGTCCAAAATGCCGAGCGCCTCGGCAGGCGATCCGGCATCGCGCAGCAAGGTCGCTCGCAAAAGAGCCGCCCGCTCGCCGATTTCTTTGGCCTCGAGTGGAATGACCCGTAAATTTTCCAGGGCGTCTTCCCGCCAGCCCAGCGCAGCGTACGCAGCGGCGGCATTGTATCGCAGCTTTCCATCGAGCGGTACGCGTTTGAGACCGAGTTCTGCGTAACGCGCGGCTTCTTCGAACTTGCCCAGGCCAATCAGCCGGTACGAACGGCGCGCAAAATCAGGCGCCTCGATCGGTTCGTGGTTGAATTCGCTGGTTTGCAGTTCGAGCAGCATCGCACGATCGTTGCGTTTTATGTAAAATTGTTCCAATGCATCCAATACCGGTCCGGCTGCCGGATCGGCCGCATTTGCGCGTTGTAAGTACTGTAACTCTTCAAGCGGATTTCCGTCCCGTTGGGCGAGCTGCGCTGCCGCGACGAAGAACGTAGCCGCGATGCGCGGTGAAACCTCCGAAAGCGTGCGCTCCATGAGGGCGAGCCCCGCATGCTTTTTGTTATGCCGCAACAGGAAGTTGATATATTGCACGATGGAGAGTTCGTCGTGGAAGCGCTCGTATAATTCGCGAAAAGCGGTCTCCGCGTCATCGAGCCGTTTTGTATTTTCAAGAGCGTGGGCACGGTTAAAGAGGAGCGGCTGCACGCTCGGCTGGTTTTGCAGGCCCTTATCGTACCATTCGATAGCCTCTTCCCAGCGCAGATCTTCGCCCAAAGAGATGCCGATCGAAAGCTGCGCTTTCCATTGATAAACCTGATCGTCAACGACAAACTGCACGTCGCGGTATTTGCGGTCGTCGATGGCGGCCACAAAGGCTTCGCGCGCCTCGTCGCGGCGTCCGAGCTTGGCCAAAATGCGGCCTTGCGTAAAATGCGCGTTGGCGAAGTGCGGTACGGCATCCAGGCAAGTCTGCACGATTTCCAGGGCCTTCTCGTCATCGTTGCTCAGTTCGCTATAGCATTCTGCCAGCGTCACTAAGGCAACCGGCAAAAAACCGCGCTCTTTATTTTGCAGGATTCCGCGCATCTTCTCAAATGCGTCGATTGCAAGCCGGTAGTCCTTTACAACATGTGCCGTCATGCCGAGATTGTACCAGTGGAACGCGTTATCGGGATGATCTTCGCACGCCTGCCGGATCATTGCGAGGTTGCGGCCGGCCTTATTGCGTTCCGAAACAATTCCCGCCAGATACCCGTGATGGATGATGCGAATGTCGGACAACTTCGTATCGATGCCGGTTTCTTTGCCGTCGATCGTAATATATTCGTGAATGGGGCTGATATACCGGATGCGTGGGTTGTTGGGAAAGATGCGAGCAAGCAAATGCGACATCGTTCCCGTGCCTTTGTAATCGTCGGAAAGATTTTCGCAGCGCAAATAGAGTCCGCACGTGCCGGCGGGAGTGGACTTTAACCTTGCGAGCGACGCGCGGCCTTCCGGCACGAGTTCTTCGTCCGCATCCAGCATGACAATCCAGCGTTTGGTCGCCATGTCGATGGCTTTGTTGCGCGCCCAGGAGAAGTCGTCGCGCCAAACGTGTTCTTCCACGCGCGCGCCAAATCGCTTCGCAATTTCGATGGTGCGGTCGGACGAACCGGTATCGACAATGCAGATCTCATCCACGGCCCCCGCAATACTGGCAAGGCACTGCTCGAGATACTGCTCCTCGTTTTTCACGATCATGCAAAGACTCACGCCGGCCGGCAATTGCTTTGCGCCTTTGGGCGGTTCGAACAACCCGAACGGCAGCGCAGATTGAACGGCGCCGCTCACAGGGCTTGCTTGCTTAAGACGAGGTGCAGGGCCGCGGGACTGTACTTTAAGAGGCATCGCTTATAGTAATCGGCTTTTCACCCGCAAAAGAAAAGAGCCCGCCGAAGCGGGCTCTTTGTTCGCGGTTAAGATTCGGCTTATCGGAAGAGTCCGAGCACCGATTGCGCGTTCGAGTTCGACTGAGCGAGGACCGACGTTCCGACCTGCACCAGAATCTGGAGCCGGGTGAACTGGGTCGTTGCCTGGCCGACGTTGAGGTCGCGGATTTGCGATTCCGACGCTTGCAGGTTGACCGATGCAATGTTGTCGTTGTTCGCATCTTCGTTGAGGCGGACGATGACGGCACCGAGCGTTGCGCGCTGACCGAGCAGCGTTTGAAGCGCGTTGTCGAGTTGACCGATCGCGTCTTCTGCACCCAGCGAAGCTGACTGCGGCGAAGAGGCGAGCAGGTTGATGTTGGAGATACGCAGCGTCTGCGTGTTGGTTGCTTGGAAGCCGACCTGAATCGTGTCGCCTTCGTTGGCGCCCGACTGGAAGTTGAATGCAAACTTCGTCGGGTTCGACGCAAGACCGACCTGTTGGTTGATCTT
>JALZBM010000152.1 GCA_030947385.1 Vulcanimicrobiota bacterium | reverse complement strand
ATGTTGCCGTCCACCCACTCGACGGTCGCATTTTTATATGCGATCGCGCGTTTGGTGACGAGGTTGAAAATGTTGCGGTACCAGTTTTGAATTGTGGTGTAGCGGATCGAGGCGTCTTCCATCGCGATCAACTCAACGACCGCGCTGTGTAACGACGCGCTCGAAAACTTCGGTGCCGTACATCCCTCGATGTAGTGAACTTTAGAGCCTTTGTCGGCAATGATCAGCGTGCGTTCGAACTGGCCCATGTTTTCGGTGTTGATGCGAAAGTAGGCTTGCAGCGGCGTCTTGACTTCGACGCCCGGCGGGACGTACACGAACGAACCGCCCGACCACACGGCGGAATTCAACGCGGCAAATTTGTTGTCACCCTGCGGAATAACCGTCGCGAGATATTTTTTGACGATTTCCGGATACTGCTTGAGCGCCGTATCCATGTCGCAGAAGAGGACGCCAAGTTTCTCCAAATCCTCCCGCACCGAGTGATACACGACTTCCGATTCGTACTGCGCGGAAACTCCGGAGAGAAATTTGCGTTCCGCTTCGGGAATGCCCAAACGGTCGAACGTGCGTTTGATATCGTCGGGAACGTCGTCCCACGACTGCTCGGTGCCTTCGGTCGACTTCACGAAATAGTGAATGTTGTCGAAATCGATCTCGTTGAGCAATGCGGTATCGCCCCACATGGGCATCGGCTTGCTGCGAAAAATTTCAAGCGACTTGAGCCGGAAATCCAGCATCCACTGCGGCTCATTTTTCATCGAGCTGATGCGCTCGACGATCTCCGTCGTTAGTCCCTTTGCGGATTTAAAGACGTACGCTTCCTCGGAATCGTGAAATCCGTGGCGGTAGTCTTCGATCATTTCTTGGGGCGCGGTTTTGAGTTGAGCCATGTGGTGTGCGGGTTCCTTACTATACGATGGCGGTCGTGCGGCCTTGATGCTCTCTACAGCCTACGGCGCGGACCCCCTATAGTCAAGATAGTTAAGTCATATCTTCACTTTCTCCTGGCGCAGGCCGTAAACGATCAGAGTACCGCGCTCAAGGCCTCGCGGTCCCAGCCCGCGGCCGCGGTGCCTGCCGCGTAGCCGCTGCGCACGAAATCCAGAAGCATTGCTTCGGGTTGTGCGGCCACTCGAACCGCATCGTACGGCAGCAGACCCATATGGCCCGACCCGGAAGGAACCCATTTCGCGCCTTCGCCGCAGAGCGGCTGACCGGTCAGACCTGCTGGCTCCGGAGCCGTGTAAGTATAGTATGCGGGCATCGGGATGTTCGCGTCGCCGGCCCAGAATCCGATGGCGATCACCTCGTGCGAGTAAGCAACCGCTTCAACATGATTGGCCCCGGGCTTTTGCGGCGCCCGCTTTCCGTTGTAGAGACCCATGGCGAGGTCGAGCGAATGCCAAAAGACATGGACCGGACTGACTTTGCCGGAAAAATCCGAGGCAAAGCTCTGAAAGACTTCGGTCGTAAACCGGCACACCGCCCACCACCGCTCGACCCACTTGCGGTCGTACCGCTTGTGCGCCTCGTCTTGGGCAAACGGAGTCTTCACCGGAACCCCATAGGGTTTTGCCAGAATTTCTACGTTGATTCCGAGATTGCGTAACGCTCCGAAGAGTTTTTCGTAGAACTTCGCAACGCTTAGACCGTCGCGCAGTTTGAAGTCTTCGCCATCTCCATCGGCGGTTCGTATTCGCAGCCGGTGTTCTTGGAAGTCGAACTCGATTTCGAACTCGGTATCGTCCACGCGCATCATGCCCGTCGAGAGCCCGGCGGCGGTCACGTATAAGGTTACGTTCCACCAATGATTGCGCGGCGCAGTCGACGCCATACGAATTTTGCCGACGATCTGGCAAAAAAGATGGACCGTCGTCTTGGTCGGTTCCCAATCTTCGTACGGCAGGCTCGGTAAGGTAAGCGGCATATGGCAATCCTCCTTGCCTATACCAACACAAGTAAGGTTGCAGCATCAAGCAAGTAATCTTAATGTGCTTTAAAGTTTTTTCCACAGGGTGTTTACAAGGGGGGGTCTAGGGGTTATCATGTTCGCCGGACCTTTTCCAGGGATGGGAATCCCGCACGGGTCCACGGTTGAGGGAGGCGCGCCCAACGCGCCAACGCGGCGAGCCGCACGCGCACCGAAAAAGCGCCGGTAAGAGCTTGTCGATAGGTCGGGGACGTGACTGCACTGCAGACGCCAGCTGACGAGTCCGGAGGTGGGATTTCCCCCAAGGTTCGAGGAGAACAAAAAATTGAAGGCACTCGGTACACACATTGTCTGTGAGCTCTCTGGCTGTGACGCTAACGCTCTGACTGATGTAGATGGCGTCCGCGCAACGCTTATGCAAGCGGCTCGCGAGTCAAGGGCCACCATCATGGAGACGGCATTCCATCGGTTCCAACCCCAAGGCGTCTCGGGCGTCGTCGTTTTGGCGGAATCACATATCTCAATCCACACGTGGCCGGAGACCGGTTATGCGGCAATGGACTTCTATACGTGCGGAGACCATACCGATCCGTGGCTGGCAGCCGACTATGCCGCGAAGGCTTTCGGAGCCAAGAGCATCCAAACAACCGAGGTAAAACGCGGCGTTGAATCCGGCAAGGGCCAATTCACGCACGTCGTTACGGCGGAAGAATCCAAAAAGATGACCGCCTAGGGGCCTTCACCCTCGAAAACACCCGAATGGAAAACGAGCGCTTCGAAAAGAGGCGCTCGTTTTTTATTCGCTTATTCGCAGCAGCGAGCGTAGCGCGCGGACGAACGGTTTGAGGGGATCGGGCGCGAGCGCGTTTAGGCGGCGCATGAATTGACGCGCTCCGGTGGCCCGTTGCTGCTCGGGCCGAAGTTGGAAAAGCGTATCGTGTTTGTCTTCGGTTTGGCCGGCGCTACGCGCCGTTGAATAATAGTAGGATGCGAGCGATCTGCGCGTTATCCCCGGCGGCAATTTGAGTTCCTTATAGCCGTGATACGCGTGGTCGTGCGTTTCCATAATGACGCAGCGGTTGAATGTTGGTTCGATGTACTGACGGCATTCCTGCATGTCGCGCGACCACAGCTCCAAATAACCTTGCCACTGCGGCTGCCACGATTCGTTGAGATAGATCAGCACGTTGAGCCGCCGGTAGATGCCAAGTTGGGGATGAATGTTAAAATCGGCATGCACGTCCAGATAGCTGCCGTTCGAGCCTTGGTGCAAGCCCCCGCCGTGCAAATCCGGGTCCGAGGTCAAGTCCGGGATTTGCGTGACGCCGCTTAGCCACGAAATAAACCGTTCCGAACGCAACTCGCGAAAGATGCTTTGAAACACCGGATCGAGCCGGTCGATGCGCTGTTCGGCATTTTTGACTTCCGGCAAACCCGCAAACGCAATATCCATCGCTTTAGGATCGGGAAAAGCGCGCGCGGCGCGCGTTGCCGTTTGCGGGTCCAAGAACTCTTCGATCAGGACGTGCCGGATCGGATCCCCGTGCGCAAAGCGCGAACGAAGCGCGGGCGCCTGTGCGCTCAACCTTTCATAATCAAGGACCGCATCGCTGCTTTTCATCGTTCGCGCCTCTTCTTGAGCAAGGTCGCGGCGTCCCCGTAGCGTATGCTTGCGCAATGCCCAAAACGCAACACTGGCAGTGGTACGTCGAAGAATTCGCACCGACGGAAACGCACTCGCACGCGATCGACGAGGTTTTTTACGCCGGTAAATCCGAATTTCAAAGTATCGGCGTCATTCACACACCCGTGTTCGGCAAGATGCTCATCTTGGACGGCGATACGCAGAGTTCGCAGGCCGACGAGAAGATCTATCACGAGTCGCTCGTGCACCCGGCGCTTGCGGGGACTCAAGACCGCTCGGAGATTCTTATTCTCGGAGGCGGCGAGGGTGCGACTCTGCGCGAAGCGTTGCGCTCTCCCGATGTGAAGCGTGTGACCATGGTAGATATCGACGGCGACGTTGTCGAGCTGAGCAAAAAATATTTGCCGGAGTGGTCCGACGGCGCGTTCGAGAACCCGCGGTCGCGCGTCATCATCGGCGACGCGCTCAAATTTCTGGCCGAAGACCCGGAGCGGTACGGCGCGATCATCTCGGATTTGACCGAGCCGCTCGAAGACTCGCCCTCCAATATTTTGTTTTGCGAAGACGTTTTCAAAAATATCAAAGCACGCCTAGCCGATGGCGGTGTCTACGTCTTGCAAGCCAGCACCGCCGGCTTTCATAATATGTCGCTGCACGCCAAGATGGCGCGTACCCTGCGAGCCTACTACAAGCACGTCGTATCCTTCTACACGCACGTGCCGGCGTTCGATAATGACTGGGCGTTTATCGCTTGCAGCGACCGGATCGATCTCTCGATGCTGCCGCCCGCGGCAGTCGATCGCTACGTCGGCGCACTCTCGGGCAACAACTACTTTTACGACGCCCAGACGCACCGCCGGATTTTTTCGCTGCCGCTCTATTTGCGCAACGAGCTTGCCAAAGAAGGCGACACGTTTTGAATTCGGATGCGTACGCGGGCAAGACCGTGCTGATCACCGGCGGCGGTTCGGGCCTCGGACGTTCGATGGCGCTGACCTTTGCAGCGCACCGTGCAACCGTCTGCGTCACCGGCCGGCGCCAAGACGCGCTCGATGAAACGGTCAAGCTGATCGTCGAGCGGGGCGGCAAAGCCTTCGGACTCTGCGGCGACGTTCGCGATTGCGCGCGCGTCCAAGAAGTCGTGGACGAGACGGTTTCCCGCGCCGGCGGTCTGGACGTGCTCGTCAATAACGCAGCCGGAAATTTCGTCGCGCCGTCCGAGACGCTCTCACCGAACGGTTTCAAGTCGGTCGTCGACATCGTTCTCAATGGAACGTTCTATTGTTCGCGTGCCGCTTTCCCCGCTTTAAAGAAGAGCCGCGGTTCGATTATCAACATCATCGCGACCTATGCGTGGAGCGGCGAACCCGGTGCGGTGCACTCGGCGTGCGCGAAGGCGGGCGTGCTGGCTATGACGCGCACGCTGGCTGCGGAGTGGGGTGCGGTTGGAATTCGCGTGAACGCAATCGCGCCCGGTCCCATTCACACGGAAGGCACCGACAAGAACTTGTGGTCCGTGGCCGGAGTAGTTGAAGCCGTCGAGGCGCAGATTCCGCTAGGCCGCTTGGGCGAACCCGAAGACGTTGCCAAGGCGGCCCTCTGGCTATGCTCGCCGGATGCCGCCTGGATAAGCGGTGCCGCCCTGCCCGTCGACGGCGCGCACTGGCTTTCGGGCGGCACGCTCGATTTTCGCAAAATGTACGACCGGGCCGCGGCCGGAATGACCGGGCGTCAAGAGTAATAGACCGCCTCCGGGAAATTCGGTATGGTAGCCTAGGCTGCGCTCCGGCGGCCTGCTTGGAGATTTTCGTGCACGTCGATTCGATCGATCAGGATGCGGTTCGCCGCCAGTGGGATAAGGAGCGCTCGCATTTTGTCGAGCTGCTCGATCTCCACTTGGAGCGGGCGGGCGGCGGCGAAGCGGTCATGCGCATGCCGTACCGTCCCGAAGTGAGCAACGGAACGGGCGCCATCCACGGCGGTGCGATCGTGAGCCTGTGCGACACCGTATTCTACATCGCGCTCGCTTCGATTTACGGGCGCGATCAAGATACGACCACAGCCGCGCTCCAATGCAATTTTTTGGCGCCGGCGCTTCCGCCCCACGACCTTGTAGCGCACGCCAAAGTGATCAAGTCCGGGCGCCGTATTTGTTACGGTGAAGTCTTCGTACGAAGCGGCGAGAAAGTCGTCGCGCACGCAACGCTCAACTTCCTCAATACCTATCCGCAAGAAAAACCGGTTCAGCAAACATGACCGCGACGCAGACCGTTAAGCGCACGGCGCTACACGACGAACACGTTAAACTTGGTGCGCGCATGATTCCGTTCGGCGGCTTCGACATGCCGGTTCAATATAGCGGCATTCTCAAAGAACA
>JALZBM010000151.1 GCA_030947385.1 Vulcanimicrobiota bacterium | reverse complement strand
TAACGCGCTCACGCGCTCGGCGCAAGCCCTTGCGGCAAACTATCCGTTTGCGACGATCGAACCCAACATCGGCGAGGTTCCGGTGCCCGACGAACGGCTAACCGTGTTGCGCGAGGTCGTCAATTCCAAGCGCATCGTTCCGGCCGCGATGCGCTTTGTCGATATCGCCGGCCTCGTGCGCGGCGCCAGCACCGGACAAGGCCTGGGCAATGCGTTCTTGAGCCACATTCGCGAAACCGACGCCGTCGCGATGGTCGTACGCTGTTTTGAAGACGACAACGTGACGCACGTCGAGGGCTCACCGGATCCCGCGCGCGATATCGAAATCATTTCCATTGAAATGGCGCTCGCCGATATTGCCTCGCTCTCGAAGAAACTAGACAAACTCGAACGCGAAGCTCGTGCGAATCCTAAAGAGCGTTACAAGGTGGATGCGGGCCGCAACCTGATGGCCGCACTGCAAGAAAACAAGCCGGCAAGGTCGTTTGCGGCCGATTCCCCTGAGATGGAACTCGCCAAAGAGCTCTTTATGATCACGCAAAAGCCGTTGTTATACGTTGCGAATATCGACGAGGAACAAATCGGAAATCCGGGCCCGCAAATGAAAGCCGTCGAAGCGATTGCAAAGGTAGAGGGCAACGGCGTCGTCGCGTTTTGCGGCAAGGTCGAATCCGAACTTGCGGGCCTGAGCGATGCGGAGGCCGCGGAATTTTGTGCCGAGCTGGGCATCGAACGGGGCGGCTTGGATTCGCTCATTATTTCCGCGTACGACTTGCTCGGATTGATGACGTTTCTAACGGCGGGCGAGCCGGAAGTGCGCGCCTGGACGATCCACAAGGGTACGAAGGCGCCCCAGGCGGCCGGCGCGATCCACTCCGACATCGAGCGCGGTTTCATTCGCGCCGAGATCGTCTCGTATGCCGACTACGTGAAATATAAGACGATGGATGCCATGAAAAACGCCGGTGTGGTACGTCAGGAAGGCAAGGACTACGCGATGCAAGAGGGCGACGTCGTCAATTTCAAGTTCAACGTCTAAAGACCAGCGGCCGCCGCCGCGGCGACGTTAGTAGCAGTTTGCGCACTTCTACGCGCTCCTCCTAGGGGTTTTCGGCTCAACCATAAAAGTTCAAAAGGCTTTTGAAAATCTGCGGAGGCCTCTAATTTCATGACCACTGCTGTGCGCGAAGTCTCGGTGTTCGGCGACGGTATCGCTTACTTCAATGAAGCGGCAAAGTTGCTCAATCTCGACCCGGGCATGCGCGCCATCCTCACTCATCCCTCGCGTCAGATCATTTTCTCGATTCCCTTCCAGCGGGACAACGGCGAGTTCGAAGTCTATACCGGCTACCGCGTCCAGTATAGCTTCGCGCGCGGACCTGCAAAAGGCGGCATCCGCTATCACCCGGGAGTGACGCTGGACGAAGTGACGGCACTGGCCTTCTGGATGACGTGGAAGTGTGCGGTAGTCGATTTGCCTTTCGGCGGCGGCAAGGGCGGAGTAACCTGCGACCCGACGACGCTCTCGATGAACGAACTCGAACGCATCACCCGGCGCTACGCGGCCGAACTGGTCGAAGTCGTCGGGCCCGACAAAGACGTTCCCGCTCCCGACGTCGGCACCACGCCCCAAACGATGGCTTGGTTCATGGACACCTACTCGATGCACATTCGTCAAAACGTTTCCGGTGTCGTGACCGGCAAGCCGCTGGAAATCGGCGGTTCGCGCGGCCGCGTTGAAGCTACCGGCCGCGGCGTGACGATTTGCGCGATGGATCAGATGAAAGAAATGGGCATCGAGCCCGGCGGCGCGCGCGTTGCCATCCAGGGTTTCGGCAACGTCGGCATGTACGCGGCGAAACTGTTCGCCGAACGCGGCTGTACCGTCGTCGGCATCTCCGACGTTACGGGCGCCTACTACAATCCCAAGGGCATCGACGTTGATAATGCCGAGGCATACGCGAAAGAACATCACAATCTCGAGGGTTTCCGGGGCGGCGACAAGGTTACGAACGCGGAGATACTAGAAGTCGACTGCGACGTGCTCGTGCCCGCAGCACTCGAAAAACAGCTTACGCTCGAGAATGCGCCGCGCGTTAAAGCGCGGCTCATTGTCGAGGGTGCAAACGGCCCAACGACCCCGGAAGCCGATCACATTTTCCAGCAAAACGGCGTCGTCGTGATTCCGGATATCATGGCCAATGCCGGTGGCGTAACCGTGTCGTATTTCGAATGGGTTCAAGACCGCGCCGGTTACTTCTGGAAAGAAAAAGAAGTCAACGAGCGGCTCGAAGAAGCGCTCCTCGACAACTTCCATGCCATCCGGAAAATTTCTAAAGAACGCAACGTTCCTTTGCGCACCGCGGCTTATATGATCGCCATCGACCGCGTTGTCGTGGCACTCAAACTTCGCGGCGTTTACGCCTGAGCGTTTTAGAGTAGCTTGATTCCCGCGTCTTCTTGACCTGGAATCGGCTGCTCCCGCGTCAGCTCTTCGAGCGGTAAACCCGCCTCTTTGGCCGCTTCGTATCCCCCGGCAAGTGCAACGGCGTTTCCGAAACCTTTTTCACGCATGGCTTGGGCGACCGCAACGCACGAATTTCCGGACCCGCAATATACGACGATTTTGCCGTCGTGCGAAAGCGGCAATGAAAGCTCGTCCGCGTCCAACAATTTTTTACCATCGTACCGCAGTGCGCCGCGAATTTGATGCCCATCGGGATGCTTGCGAATGTCGATAAACGTGAGCGCTCCCTCGGGCGTATTTTTCACTTCGTCCACCGTGATCGTTCCAGACTCGTTTGATTCCATCATGGCCTCGCTTTACCCAAAAAAAGAGGCGCCTTGCGGCACCCCTTTGGACTGCATTCCTGAGGATCTAATGCTGTGCGTAGGGATCCGGTAAGAGGTAGGGTGCCGTACCGTTGTAAACGGCGGGAACGTTGACTGCCGGAATGGAGAGGCTATACGCCGCGTTGATCGTTTTGATGAACTCGTTTGCGATAAGTGCATAGCCGGTATTGGACGGATGCAAACCGTCGAAGGTGAAAATTCCGCCGCCGAATGGGGTGAAGCAGCATTTGGGCGGATTAACGAATTGCGGCGGGTATTTGAACGCCGTAATATTTTGAAACGCGGTATAGAGATCGACGACCGGTGCGCCCGTTGCGGCGGCAGCTGCGGCGATTGCACCATTGTATGCCAAGTTGAGATTGCGCGCCGTGGCGGCAAACGCGTCGGGCAGGTAGGCGGAACCCACGCCGCTTCCAGGCCCGCTCGGATCCAAGTTCGGCACCGCCGGAGGCTGGCCGCCTTTAATTTCGCCCAGACCGGCCGTAAGGACCGCGAGGAAGCCGCTTTCGGTCAGATAGCCGCCAAGTCCGACGCCATAATTCGTCTGCAGTTGCGCGGCCAGCGCGTCTCCGTAGACTTTGGCGGGCGCCGCCGGAACCCCTAAGCGAGCGGCAAACGCTTGGAACTGCGAATCGAACGATTGCGGATTCGGATTGGCGGCGCCGCCGGGAAAGAACTGCGCCGAAGAAAGCACGTCTGGCAGATTCGAAACGACAACGCGCGCGCCCGCATTTTGAAGCGCTTTAATTGTCGCGGTCATGTCGGCCTGGAACTGAGACGGCGTATCGGTCGCGGGTGCGGCTCCGGCCGAGAAGATGAACTTGATTATATCGTTGGCGCCTAAGAGCACGGTTGCCAACGTCGGCTTGACGGAAACGGCGGCGTTGACCATCGTAAGCGGCGAAACGCTGCCGGCAAAACCGCCGAGAACCGGTAAGAACGTCGTGTTTTCCGCTTGTACGAGTGTCTGCAGGCCGCCGGATGTCGGATCGCCGGGAAGCGCCGGGTAACCCGGACACGATTGATTCGGCGCCGTCCCGGTGGGTCCGGGTGGCGGACCGCTCGTCGGTCCCGTCATGTACAAAGCTTCGTGCATCGTCATGCCGGGAACCGCTACGTCGGTGACGCTTTGCGACGCGCTTACCCGGTCTGCAAGTGCGCCCGAGAGCGTGTATGCTTGCTGGTTGAAAGCATCGCAACCGGGATGCGTTTGAAACAATGGAACGCCCGCTGCGGGAATCGCCGGTAAGAGCTGCGCGAGAAGTCCGGGAGAATGAACGAGTGGAAGGGGCGATGTGGCCGGATTGTACATCGACGCCGGCGAGACGCCTTTGACTTGTTGGAACAACAACGAGAAGAAGCCGTTCTCTTGCGTTGCCGGTGTAACTCCGCCCGGAAGTGCCGAGAGCGGATTCGTGCCATTCTCGCCCATGAGGGCGTTCGATTGTTCGCCCGCGGTTAGGCTGTCTCCGACGCCGACGATGGTGGTGAGGATTGCGGCGCCGCTTTGCGGAGCGACGGGCGCACCGGTACCGCCGACCGTAATGGACGGTGCCGGGCCGCTAAATGCGTTTCCGGACGTTCCGCCGCCGCAAGCCGCGAGTGCGAGAAGTGCAAGAACCGCGAGCGGCCGTTTGAAGTGTTGAAACATAGGCTTGTATCCCATTAGAATTGCAGCACGCTCGGCGAACCGATGCCGAACTGAATTTGAAGTTGGGTGGCTTTGAGTCCACCGACTGCAGGCAGTGTGTTTTGCGAACACGGCAGCGCGAAACAGTTGAATTGACTAACCCCGTATGGCGCGTAGTTGGTCGGGCTGCCGCTGTTGAGCACGAGTTGTACGAAGCCCACTTTACCTACTTGCTGCGAGGCTCCCAGAAAGTAGGCTACTAAGTGCTGTGCGTACCGGTCGGCACCCAAGTAATCGCGCGAACTCTGCGGTTCGAAGAAAAACTTCGTTCCCGGATGCGGATTGTATTCGAGGTAGAGAATCTGGTAAAGCTGCGCGTGATTTTCTTCGTTTACCCCGGCCGCGTGCATGAGCCACGACGGCGCGATCGTTGCGGTGCCGAACATTTTGGGCGTTTTCAAGAACGGCAGCGTGAATGCGATCGACTTGACCTGGGCGGTGCGGGTGTGGATGTCCGTATGCGGGATGCCCTTTTGATCGACGAACGGAACGATGTCGTCGTTACCGCTGAGCGAGGCGGCAACGCGCGACGTGCGCGCAACGTACGTGGGTGAGATCACGAGTGGAATTGCGGTCTTGCCTTTTCCGATAATCAGCAACTGATTGAAGTACGCAAGGAAGAAGCGGTCCTTGGTCGTGACGTCGATATTCTGCGGCGCGCATCCGCCGGCATTGCCACCGGCGAGGTCCACGCATCCGCCCGGCTGATGGGGAAACGCCGCCGGCAGAAAGAGCGGGCGGGTGCCGGTATTGAAACCGACTGGGTAGTGCTGCAGCTCGTAATAGTTCAGCACGAGCCGCTGTTTTGGATTGAAGCCGTACGACGCAACCGCATCGAAACCGCCGGGCAGCCAGCGTTTGCCCTTGCCGAGATCCCCGAACGGATAGGCGGCCGAAAGGTCCAGGGTGTAGTTGAATCCGGTGGGCAGGCCGATCTGCTGCTTTCCGCCGACGGGCTGTTGCTCGACCGGCGGTACCTGGCCGATTGTGACCGTCCCGCCGGCCTTTGCCGCGTCGGCTGCTGCCTGCGCGGCCGCTTGCCGGGTTGCACTCTTGATGGCAATGTTTGCGTCGTTGACGACCGATCCGAAGGGGCCGGTGTCGGCGAGGGCCGCCGTCGGCAGGCTCGCCGCCACGAATGCAAATACCGCAATACTCTTTAGTAAACGATGCACCATACACTCTCCAAAACGCCGCAAACGGACCCTATTAAATTTATCAGCCCCGCCGGAACGTTACGTACTCTTAATCGGTCAAAAACCCTATTTGTCCGACAAAAATCGTCTCGGAATCGCGGCCGGCGTGCCTAGGACACAGACGTTTTGATGAATTTCGGGCAGAGAAGCGTGTCGACGGGATCGTGCGCAACGCTCAGAAACTCGCCCTCGGGCAAGTTCATACGGATGTCCGTCGGCCACCC
>JALZBM010000314.1 GCA_030947385.1 Vulcanimicrobiota bacterium | reverse complement strand
AGCTTCGATTTTGCTACCCATTGCCTGCATCGCCGCAGGGCTCGGACCGACGAAAACTAGCTTAGCGTCCGATACCGCTTGCGCAAACTCCGCACGCTCGGATAAAAAGCCGTACCCCGGATGCACTGCATCTGCGGATACGCTACGGGCTGCGGCGATGATGCGCTCTATGTCAAGGTATGACTGGGAAGCCGCAGGGGGGCCAACGCAGACGCTGTCCTCCATGAATTCCAGGTGATATGCGTGCTGGTCGGCTTGTGAATAAATGCCCAGAGGAACGATGCCCGCCTCGCGCGCCGCACGTGCAACGCGCACGGCAATTTCACCGCGATTCGCGATGAGCAGCCGATTAATCAACGATCCATTTGGCTTTGCGCCGTTCGAGAAACGCCAGCAGGCCCTCTTGTCCTTCGGCGCTGGTGCGTTGCTTCGCAATGATCTCCGCAGTAAGGGCTCGGGTCTCCTCGTACGTGGCTTGCACAACGTGGGCAATCGTCTGTTTCGCGGCAGCAATCGCACCGGGAGCGGCGGTGAGCAATTCTTCGCACACTCGCGCGACGGCGTGCTCCAAATCATTTTCCGCGGCGATTTCATGCACGAGGCCAATATCGAGAGCACGTTGTGCAGTGAAGCGTTCGCCGCTCAAGAAGAGGGCACGAGCATGTGAACTGCCGATTTTTGCCAGCACGAATGGGGAGATCACTGCGGGAAGAATGCCGAGTTTGGTTTCCGTAAATCCAAAGCGGGTATTCCCCTGCGCGATGGCAACGTCGCAGACCGCCACCAGTCCAGCCCCTCCCCCCAATGCCGCGCCGTGAACTTGGGCCACAACGGGTTTGGGGCAGCGGTCGATGGTGCGGAACATATCCGACATGCGACGCGCGTCCGCGACGTTCTCTTCCTTGGACAAATCGAGGGAAGCGCGCATCCAATTGATGTCCGCGCCGCCGCAGAATGTACTGCCCTCGCCGCTCAGCACGACCACGCGCACCTTCGAATCATCAGCGAAGCTGCGGAAGCATTCGGTCAGCTCGCCGATCAGTTGCTGGTTGAACGCATTGCGAACCTCTGGTCTTATTAAGCGGACGCGAGCCACGCTCCCATCCATTTGAACCCCTAATACTCGTTGGGACACGAGCGAAGGGGTTCTCTGCTGCGGCGAAGCTAGCCTCGAACGTATCGACGGTGACATCGAAGGCTGGCATTGTGTGGTAGCATATGGCCATGGCGCAACGGCCGCTGGTTTACCGGCATTCAGTGACGACACGAATAACGCACTGGCTGTTTTTTGTTGCTTTCTTGGTGCTTGTGAGCAGCGGTCTGGAGATTTTCAACGCCGCACCCTACTTGGATGCCTCGGACAAAAGCAATCCCGCCAAGCGTGTCCTTTCCATCGGAGGAGAGGCCGATCGTCATTCCGGCGTGACAACCGTGCTGGGACACGCTTTTCACACCACGGGATGGCTGGGTTACACGGACGACGGCATGGGCGGACGTGAAGCGCGAGGGTTCCCCGGGTGGATCACTATTCCACCGTATCAGGACCTCGCCGACGGCCGGCGCTGGCATCTCTTTTTCTCGTGGATTATGGTTTTGTGCGGGGCGGCGTACATGATCGCCGGTTTGCTCCGCGGCGATCTACGCCAACTGATACTGCGGCGGGAGGATCTTCCGAAACTGCTTCCTTACCAATTGTATTACTTGCGCTTGCGCAAAGATCCGCCACGGCACGGGACGTATAACCCGCTGCAAAAATTGGCGTACACGGTCGTGTTATTCGGGTTTGCTCCTTTGATCGTGCTTACGGGGTTGGCCCTTTCCCCGGGGATCGATTCCATCGCGTCGCCGCTGACGAGCGCCTTCGGCGGCCGCCAATTCGCGCGGCTTTGGCACTTTGTCTTTATGGTATTGTTCATCGGTTTCATCTTCACGCACGTGACTCTTGTCGCGTCAACGGGTCTTTTCAACAACATGCGAGCGATGGTAAGTGGATGGTTCCGGCTTGGCGA
>JALZBM010000150.1:3986-6007 GCA_030947385.1 Vulcanimicrobiota bacterium | reverse complement strand
GACATGAACTCGGGGCTTCGACCTCGGGGCGGCAGGCTCCTAAGCCTACACCCACCCTGCCTGCATGAGCCACGGCAACGTGCGGATGTTCCATTGATCCCAAGGCAGCGCGACGCCGGCAAGCAGCGGATAAAAGAACGCAAAAGCGCCGACCGCAAGCGCAACGTATCCGAACACCGCGGCCTGCGAGGGACGCCGCCGCCCGGAGTCCGCTTTACCCCACGCCCACAGGCGTTGCAGAACGATGGCGTTGCACAAACAGATGATGCCGATATCCACGTAAAAATGATAGGCAAACGAAATCCGCGGCGACCGCATCCACGGCAGCCACTGCAACAAGTATGCGGTTACCAAGAGCATGTAGCCCTTGTTTTTTTCGCGGTAGGCGAGAACACCGACGAACGGGACCGCAAATAAGCCGAACCATAAGATAACCGGATTGGGAAGCGACGTGATCTCGGCAACGCAGCATGCCTTTTGATTACCACTTTGCGCGGGAGGCCGCGAATCTTTCCAGTAGTAGGCGATCGGACGCAGATCCAGGGGCCACTGCCACCACGCGGAGGCGTAGGGGTGCGTCGCTTTGAGCGTGGAGTGGTACATGTACATATCTTTTTGCATCGTGATCACGTCGCTGAACGTATACGCGCGCGCCGCCGCAGCCGGTGTGTCTTTGAGCCCGATGAACTGCGGCGTATAAGCCGCAAAATAGATGCTGCCTCCAACAAATACGATGGTACTGAGGACCACATCCAAAGGAAATCCAAACGGATTTCCCCAGCGCGCGGGCCGGCGGGCACGGCCGGTGTAGTCTTTGAGCAGGCGGCTGATGCGCGGCTGCGCCCAGACGAAGGCGATAATGCCCAGCGTCGCCGGATACGCCATGATTCCGTACCACTTGCTCGTTACGAGGCACGTGATGGACACGGCAAACAGCAGCAGCCACAGGCGCGGGTTGCCGAACTCGACGGATTCGCCGTCAACCGTCGTACCGCCGGGCGTAAAGCGCGCACTCCGAAACGGCGTCGCGTATTCGAGCGATCCGTCTTTGCGGTACGAAGCGGTGAGTTCATCATCGGTCAAGACGAGCGTTCCCCTCACGTTGACCGAAAGGTCGCCGCCAACGGGCGCGCGCGCGGAATCGAAGGTACCGCCGTCGGGCGCTTCGATCAACAGGCGGTTCTCGCCGGTTTTCACCGTCGAGCCGTCCGGATACGACGTGAACGAACGGGCGCTTCGCACGAAGCGCGGCAACAGCACGCCGCGAAACAATAAATACAGTCCGCTGAAGAGATAGATAACCGCGACAATTTTGGCGATGACCACGAACGCCGCCGATTGCCCCTGATTGGTTTCGTTCCAAAAACGCGCTGCGACGATTGCAATCGCGAGGGCCAAGCAACCCGCGACGCCGTAGATGCGGTACCGGCGTTGCGTTCTATCGACTTCCTGCGCCGTGCGCACTTGGGAGCCGATCCAATACCGGTAAAACGTGTACAGCGTCGCGAGGGCGAAAAATCCGACGAAACTTTCCGGCGTTGCGATGCGCGATTGCACGAAATGCATGCCGTCCGCGCATAAGAGAACGGCTGCGAGCGACGCAAAGAGCGTCGACCGAGTAATACGTTTTGCAAGCACGTACAGCATGACGACCATAAGCGCCCCGAACACCAGGTCGAGAAAGCGCCAGCCCGCCGCGTTGTCGCCGTGCGCGAGGCCGCCGAATAACGACACCGATAAGGTGATGAGCAGCTTGGTCAGGGGTGGATGCGTGTTTTCGTAAATATACCAGTGTTTGAGATACTCTTCGGCCGCGCGGGCAAAGTAAATCTCGTCGAATATCTTTTCGCTCACGCGCGTGTAGCCCACGTACGAAAGCACGAACGATACAATTCCGAGGCCGGTTGCGATTGCGTAATCGAGCGGCCACCGCATAATGGCCAAGCCCTCGCGGGGATCGAACCAGGATCGCGCCGAGGGGTTTGCCTCCGGTGGAGTTATCACGGGGGTATCGGCGTGCG
>JALZBM010000150.1:0-3976 GCA_030947385.1 Vulcanimicrobiota bacterium | reverse complement strand
CTCTGTTCGGATCCCAAGAACATATAACCGAGAAAAAAGAAGACCGCGAGGTTGGCAAACGACAGCAGGTTGGTGAGGACCGGCCAGAGATTGGTCGCATCCACGGGCAAGTGCTGCTCCATCACGTTCATGTAGTGGATTGAATACATGAGGTTGACGAAAAGCGTAACGGAAAGGACGCCCGCAGCAGCAACGTAGCGGCGCCCCGCGAAAACCAGCACGATCGTGAACAGCAAACCGTCGAACACGTACCGTTCGTGCATGCGCGTAGAGAGAATGAAAAATGCCAGCGTGAGTAAGGCCGCCGACTCCAGCAACGCGCGGTGCGTTGCGGCGGCAATGTAGCGCATGAGCACGAGCACCGTTGCCGCGGCCAGCAGCAAGATGCCCCAAATATACTGCGGGAGAAAGAAAACCAGGCTACTGTCGGGCTGCCAGAACGGATAGCGTACCGTCCACAGATTGAACGCGTTGACCGAATTGACGGCGTATACACCTGCGCCGTACGAATAGCGTTGCAATAGCCATCCGAACAGCGTGACGGGATTCGCGCTCGGATGGAAGGGCAGGCAAAGAACGTACGCCAGGATGAAACCCGATAGGACGCCCGTCGCCGTGGCGCGCAGACGCATCGTCCGGCGTTCCGGTGCGGTAAACGCAAATGCCAGAAAAAGCGGCGCGAGCATAATGCCTTGCGGCTTGATCAGCAACGAATATGCGAGCGACGCCCAGGCAAGCACGATGAACCAGGAGGCGCGTCCGTCTTCTTCGCCGTCGGAGCGAATCAGCAAATACAGTCCGAGCAGCCCCAGGCCGCCGGCAATTGAATCGATTTGACCCCAGGAAGCGGAGATGAAAATAATCGCCGGGTTGAGGATGTAGCATGCCGCGGCAACGAGTGCCCAGCGCAAATCCGCAAAACGCCGCACCACGGCATAGATTGCCGCACCCACTGCCAGATCGGTGAGAACCGCCGGTACCTTCACGAGATAGCGCAAGAAGCCAAAGCTCGGGTCGGCCGTCTTGAAGGGCTCGTAGAGGTGGCCGATCAGCCACAACACGTAGAAGTAGCCCGGGGGATAATCCGCAAACCCCGCCTTTGCGTAGAAGTCGCGTAGCGGGTGCTCCGCAAGCGTCATCGCCCAGCCTTCGAACGAGGCAACGTCGTTGTGAAATCCGTCGTCGTGCATGAAGAACACGCGCACGAGCAAACCCAGCCCGAGTAAGGCGAGAAGCGTCCAATACTCGGAGCGGACGACGGGTCGCTTCACCACTGAAGCTTCTCCTTATGAAGGCGGCGAGGTCAGCGCAATGAGCTGAAGTAAAAAGTCGCGCACTTGGCCCGCAGCCGCGTGCTCTACGACGGCCAGATGATTTGCGGCAGCAAGCCGCGCGGCCTCTCGCGCCCCCAGCGCATCGAGCGCCGCAATCACGCTCGCGACGCTCGCGGCATCCATCGCACCCTGGCCGGCATAGGCTTGCGCGATCAACTCCCGCTGCGGGGTCGGCGGCCCTTCCAGCGTCCACACAATGGGAAATGTTTTCTTGCGGCGCGCGATGTCGCTGCCGGCCGTTTTGCCGGTAACCTGCGGATCGCCCCAAATACCGAGGACATCGTCGTATACCTGAAACGCAACACCGAAAGCCGATCCGAGTGCACGGTACCGGTGCACTTCGCTCTCACCCAGACCTGCAGCCATCGCCGCAAGCTCGCAAGAAACCGCGAACAAAGCCGCCGTCTTCCCGCCGATCATTTCTAAATACCGCTGGGCGGGTACCAAACGCTGCGCCTCAAAGGCGATGTCCAAGCTCTGCCCGTGACACATCGCAAGATGCGCGAGGTGCAGCCGTTCGACCATCTTCGTCATACGCTGCGGCGGAAAACGCCGCGCGCCGTTCAAGAGCGCAAGAAAACTCAACGCACACAGTGCGTCGCCCGCGTTGACGGCCTGTGCCAGGCCGTACTTTGCCCACAGCGTTTGGCGCCCGTGGCGGTATTCGTCACCGTCTTCGATGTCGTCGTGAATGAGCGAATAATTGTGTAACAACTCGACGGCGACGGCGGCGTCGATGGCATCGTCTTGCGACGCGCCGGCTTCGCGCGCGACGGTGAGTAGCAATCGCGGACGCAACCGCTTTCCGCGGCGGACGGGGGAGTCTTCGGAGTAACCGAAGTGATACGACAGCATCTCGCCGATAATCGTATCGGACGGCTGGCCGAGAACCGTGCGTTCCAAAACGGCTTCGAGTTGGTCAGACGGCTTGATGCGCGAGCGTCTCCATCCGCGTAGCAACTTCATCCACGAGCCAGCCCGGCGTCGACGCGCCCGACATGAGGCCCGCGCTTTGCACGCCCGCAAACCACTCGGCCTTCAACTCTGCTGGGCCCTCGATGTGGTAGGCGCGAGCACCATTCATTTCGGCGAGTTCTGCCAGGTGCTTCGTATTGGCGGACGTCTTGCCGCCGACGACCACCATCACTTCCACTTCTTTGGAAAGATTCACGGCCTCGGACTGGCGGTTGTTCGTATCGGTGCAGATCGTGTTGACCGCGCGCACCTCGTAGTACTTCGCCGTCAACGCTTTGACGATGTCCAGGAAGCGCGCTTTGGAATACGTCGACTGAACGACGACGCCGACCCGGCTCGCGCGCGGGAGCGCGTCAACTTCTTGCACCGTTTCTATGCACCATGCTCCGGGCACGTGACTGAGCGTCCCCTTGACTTCCGGATGGTGCGGATCGCCGACGACGACGATTTTATAGCCTTCGGATTTGAGCTTCTCAGCTTGCACGTGAATCTTCGTGACCATCGGGCAGGTGGCGTCGATAACGGTAAGGTTCTTCTCTTGTGCCTTCTGCAGCACGTCGATGGGCAAACCGTGCGCGCGCACGAAGAGCGTGCCGGATTCCACTTCGTCCACGGAGATTGCGTTCTTGAGACCGCGCTGCGCGAGCGAAGCGACCATTTGCGGGTTGTGCACGACGTGGCCAAGGGTGGTTACATCGTCGCGCTGCGCGATTGCTTCCTCGGCCTTCTTCACGGTGATGGCAACGCCGAAGCAGAACCCTTGAACCTTCGCCTTCTTAATTTCCATGGATATTTTGTTCGAGTCCCCTTATTGCGGCCATGACGTCCCGGGTAAAGTTCGCTATCTCGTCACGAGTTGCTTTGCGGCCGGCCGGCAACGTCATCGGTTTTCCGAAGACGACTTTTATCTGATGCAAGCGGACCGCGTCTTTTGAGCCCCAAATGTAGGCCGGAACCACGGGCGCCTTGGCCAAACTCGCCAGTAGGGCCACCCCGGCCTTGGATTTGCCCTCCCCTTCACGAACGCGCGTCCCCTGCGGAAAGATGCCGATGGCGCGCCCTTCGCCCAAAATTTGCACGGATTTCTTGATCGCGCCCGTCGTGCTGGCCTTAACTCCGCGCTCGACCGGATAGGCATAGACCCGTTCGATTAGCGCGCCGAGAATGGGGATTCTGAACAAATCGGCTTTCGCCATGTACGAGATGGGACGCGGGCACGCGACGCCGAGCGCAATGGGATCCATATAAGATGCGTGATTGGCGGCGACGATCAGCGGACCGGTCAGCGGAACGTTCTGTCTGCCATGTGCCTCGAAGCGCCATAGTTTGAGCAGTGGCGGCAGCAAGATATGCGCTGCAAAATCGTACAGCCTCACGGCGCGCCGCGCGAGACGTCTCGCACGATTTCGCCGGCAACCTCATCGGCGGTCATGCCGGTTGAATCGATCGTGCGGGCGTCGGGAGCCACGCGAAGCGGCGACGTCACGCGCGTTTCATCTAAACGGTCGCGCTCTTCGATATCCTCCCGCAGGCGATGCGCGTCGACGTTGACGCCGGACGCCTGCAACTCGGCACGGCGCCGGTCGACACGCGCGTCGAGCGATGCCGTGAGAAAAATCTTGAATTGCGCGTCCGGCAGCACGACCGTCCCGATATCCCGCCCAGCC
>JALZBM010000313.1 GCA_030947385.1 Vulcanimicrobiota bacterium | reverse complement strand
CTTCATGCCCTCAAGCGGATGCAGGCGGTCGAACTTCAGCGTTATCGCAACCACGCGCAGACCACCGCCCTGAAGCAGCATGACGGCGCTTCCTACGAGCGCCGAGCAAACGACCGGGAGCAGCGCCCATAGCGCGACGATGCCGAGCGTTGCGCCGGCATCCGTAGACGCGAACGGATACCGTGCAACTTGCCGCAACGTCGCTTGCGTCCCGGCGGCGATGTGGGGAACGGCAACCAATGCCCCGGCCAAGCCCGCGGCAAACGCGAACGCCGCACCCACCTCGGTCGAGCGCGGAACGTCGCCTTCGACCTTCGCTTTTTCAACCCGCGCGTGAGTCGGCTCGAATGACTTCTGGCCGCTCTCACTCATCTTACTTCGGGCCTAAGAACGGCAATTGGAGCCAGGGGCGTCCCGCGAGCGGGAAAAGGACCGGTACCATAATCGCCGTCACGCCGAGTGCCGCGCCGAAGATGATGGGGAACGATAGCGTAAAGCTTTGAAACCGCGGTATGGCGCGAGAGAGCGCTCCGAGCGCGCATTGAATAACGAAGATCAACGCAATGGCCGGCCCCGCAATCAGCAGCGCCGCTTTTAGAATGAGCGCCGGGAGCGAAATTGCGAACGCATACCACGCGGCGTGCGTCAGCAGCGAACCGGGCGGTAACCGTGCGAAGCCGTCGGCGAACACCGCGATGACCAACGCATAGCCATCCAAAAGAAAGAATGCCGCAAGAAACGTGAGGGACCAAAGGCGTCCGAAACCGCTTGACGGCGCTACCGCGGCATTGGGAACGGTGCCCCGAATGCCCACATAGTCATCCAGAGCGCGGCCTCCCGCATAAGCGCCGTCATACAGCACCGACGCGCCGATTCCAATTGCGGCGCCGATTGCAAGTTCCGTCGCAAGCGCGAATACAAATGACAGACCCTCTACCGCATGCGCCGCCGTGCGCACGCCCGGCGCAAGGCCGATCGCTAGAACCATAGTCACTCCCGCCCGCACCGGCGCCGGAACGCTTGGGTGCGAAAAACCGGGGGCACGAAAAACGAAACCGGCGCACCGCGCGAACACGAGCATGCCCGTGCCGCTCACAGCGAATAAACGATTTCTGGAATTTTGCGCAACGCATCGTTAAATAGTCCGGCACACAAATGCATTCCGAACGTGCCGAAGAGCGCGACGCACATTCCGACGGCGAGCAGTTTGGGCAGCAGCGAGAGCGTCTGCTCCTGCACTTGCGTTGCCGCCTGCAGCACGGCGATGACCGTTCCTACGACGGTGGCAACAAGCAACACCGGAACGCAAAGCACGCCGGCAACAACGAGCGCTTCTCTTAAGAGGCCATCAAACGCATCCACGTTTACAGCCTACGGGTAGGATGTTACCGGTTTGCTAACGCGATATGGAGGTTCTCTTTACCGCCGGCTCTACGTGAGATAGACTCCAGTGCGCGGCGCGGGTTGCCACGCGGTCGCGGCCAGGAGCGCCGACACGACGGCGCGGGTCGCGGGCGACTTGTTCAAAGTGTAAAAATGAATGCCGGGCGCTCCGCGCTTGAGTAAGTCCGTGGCCTGCAGTGTCGCGTAAGAAACGCCCAGTTCCTTGACCGCTTCGGGTTCGTCAGCCCGCGCTTCCAGCTCCGCCAGCAACTTCGGGTGCATCGAGGACCCGCACAGTTGCGTAATGCGCGCGATCTGTTTGTAGTTCGTGATCGGCCAGAGTCCTGGCAATACCGGCACCGTAACCCCAGCCGCCCGCACGCGTTTGACAAAATCAAAATACTTGTCGTTGTCAAAGCAAATCTGCGTGACCAAAAATTCGGCGCCCGCCTTCACCTTTTCGACCAGGTGGCGAATGTCGTCTTCGGCCGACACCGCTTGCGGATGAGTTTCCGGATAGCACGCGGCGCCGATGGAGAAATCAAACTCGCCTTTTAACATCGCAATCAGATCTGAGGCATAGGTGAAGCCGTTCGGAGCGGTGACGAAGTTCGCTTGGCCGCGCGGCGGATCTCCG
>JALZBM010000149.1 GCA_030947385.1 Vulcanimicrobiota bacterium | reverse complement strand
CGTATTGCCCGAGGGGGCGTAAATTCGCGCGCTACAATTTTGTCGTTAAGTCGGCGCTCGTGATTTCTTCGAGATACTCAAAGAGTTGCGGTAAAGTGATTTTTTCAAGCGCCGTGCGCTTGAGGTTGCCCGTGCCGTCTTCGCCTTCGTCGCGCAGGTAACAGCGCGATTCGATACCGCTCTCACTTTCGCTGATAAACGAGACGGCGAAACCCTTGCCGGGCATCTCGTCGTAGATGCGCATCATGGCGGGATTGAGAATTTCGATCGAGTGCGTGGGATTGTTGGCATCGAAGATATTGATGGTCAAGTAGTCGCGGTTCATTACTTCGATCGATCCGACGACAAAAATATTCTTGGCGGAAAAGAATTCGTGACCGCGCTTGTTGCGACTGGAAACTTCATAGAAGACCCGGTGCATGACGAACCGGTTTAGGATTTTCCGCAGCGTTGCCAGCGAGGCCAGCGTCTCCGTACGGTTGCCCCGAGTGTAAATTATCTTCAAACGGACGTCCCGGGCCTAAGGAGTAAATTGCCGCCTAGGCGGACTCGGATGCTTGCACGCATGCGCAGGAGGGACCTGCCAGCGTTCGGGCCGGACGGCGTCGAATAACGCGTGCACGCATGTTATCGATCACGGAGATGGCCATCTTGGGCGTGGGCGCCCTCTTACTCTTCGGCCCAGAACAGCTGCCCGGTATGATGAAAAAAGCCGGACGGGTAATGCGCGACGTGCAAAATACTTCGCATTCGTTCCTGCGCGAGATGGAACGCGCGGCAGACGAATACGAAACCCCGAAATACGAGCCGCCCCGCTACGAGCCGCCGCCTCCCTATACGACACCGCCAACAACGGAAGCGGATGTCCCGCCGGGCTCAGCCCAAACCCGCGAGGCGCCGCCACAATAGAATCACCGCACGCACGTAGTGCAGCGTTTCCGGATACGGTGGAATGCCGTGGTATTTTTGTACCGCGCCGCTGCCGGCATTATACGCGCTTAGCGTTAGCGCGTATCGATTGCGGCGATCGTACCGCGAGTAGCGGTCGAGCAGCGTCCGAACGTGCATCGCAACGCCGTGCAAATTTTCCAACGGGTCCAGCGGATCGATTCGTAAGCCCGCGGCGGTTCCCGCCATGAATTGCCCCAGTCCCAGCGCGCCGGTGGATGAAACGGCGCCGGGATGCCACCCGGATTCAACCGCTATCAGTGCGACGAGAAATCGCGCGTCAAGGCCCGCCGCGTCGGCTTCATCAATCAGTCTGCCCGCCAGCGTTCGTGCGGTTACCGCATCGAGCGACGGATTAAATTCGCGCAGCGTCTGCGCATAGCGTGCGGCGATCGGAAGCCGCGCATGCGCCGGTTGCGCAAACAAAACCAAACAGAAGAGGATGAAAAGGCGGCGCAGCCATTGCATGTCTTTGGCGTAAGTGCCCGGTGGAAAGAAAAAGCGGGCCTGCATCGCTGCGCCCGCTTTTGCCCATAGCCGTCTGGGTTAAATATTGAAGTTGTTGCGAAGCTCGCTAATGCGCTGCGCGAGCATGCCTTTGACTTGACCTTGCAGTTTTTCTTTTTGGTCATCGGGCAGTCGTTGGTACACGAGGAATCCGGCCGCGGAAAGAAGTCCGCCCACGACACCGACGAGTAACGTGCGTCCCATGTCGGTCTCGCCTGCGGGCTCGTAGCTCTTATTGCCGTTGTTGCCCGAAGTCGTGCCGTAGCTCGAAGAAGTATAATTATCTGCCGGCGTCGGCTTAAAAGTATCTGACATCTCGTCTCCTATGTGCCTGGTGGTCGTTCGGTAGTTACCCACCTTTGACCCCGATGTTACGTGTGAGCGTGCCGCTCGAGGGCCACGTGCTGCGGATATTGCTTTGAAAGCTGTTCGATGGAGAGTTCGGCGGTGCCGAGGATCGCCTGCACCGCCGCATCGTCCCTGCGGTCTTCCGGAACGGACATGCGCAGGTCTCCCTTTCGCTGTTCGATTTCTAGGGGGACCTTCGCGTATTCCTCAAGACCCAACCGGGTGGCCTGAAGAATCGAGGAAACGGCAGCACAGACCAGCGAGTATTCATCGCTGCTGGCTTCGGGCAGTTCGACATGACCGCCGCCAAAAACAGAAAACAGCCGCGAGCGGCTGTCTCTGGAAAACGTCACCGTGACCAAGGTGCGCTACGGCAGATCGATCTTGGTAATCTTGACTTCCGCGAAGCGCTGGCGGTGGCCGGTCAGTTTGCGGACGCGCTTTTTGGGCTTGTATTTGAAGACCAGGATCTTCTTGTCGAGTTTTTGACCCAAAACCGTTCCGGTTACCGTGGCATCTTTGATGCCAGGCGCTCCGACGCTAACCTTATCGCCGCCCTTGCTGCCCAGGATCACCCGGTCGAACGTAACGTCCGAGCCGGCATCGCCTGCAACATCGCAGCGAATGACGTCGCCCTCGGCGACTTTAAATTGCTTCCCGCCCGTTTCGATGATCGCGTACATAACTTAGGAACATTATCACCCGGGCCCCATCATGTCAACGAGAATGGGCTGGGGGACCAGGTTGACAAACGGGTCCGGTAAGTGTAGGGTGTAGATAAGTCTAAATAATAGACTAATCTACAAACGGAGCTTTGCTATGCATGATGTGTTGATTTGGGCAGTCTGGGGTCTCGCGGGGATCCTCCTCTCGGCAGTTAGCGGTTTGCGCGGCGGCCGGAAATTCCAACGGTAATGAATCAGGATTCCATGGACGTTCGGGAAGCGAAAGACCATCTTGCGATGGTCGACCGCATTCTCGCTCGAGCCGACGAACCGGCCTGCCTGAGCGGTGCCCCTTATATCATCTGGGGAACGGTGGGCGCGGGAACCGACATCGTGACGCAATTGATCGTCGTGCAGCACGGCTCGCCTTCGCTCCTGTGGCTGTCGCTCACGTTGATCGTCGCAGCGGTGGCTTTTATGATTTTCTTTACGGTACAGATGGCGCGTCGCGAACGCCGCCGTTTGCTCGACCGCCACATCGGCAACGTATTCATGATCTCGTGGATCGTTTCACTCGTGGTCATGATTTTTGCCGGCCACATCTTTTCCTATTGGGCGCAGGGCGCAATTTGGAGTTTAATGTTCGGGTCCGCGATGATGTACGCGGGATCGCTTGCGCGCAACCGGATTTCGTTCGCCGGCGGCGTGGTTCTCATTCTCTCGATTCTCGTTGCGAATCTTATGCCGGCATACGTCGGGTACGCATTAGCAGCGGGATTCCTTATCGGTATGAGCGGGGCCGGTGGGCTGTTGTCGCTGGCGCGCGGCGATGAGTAATGGACGAACTCTTGCTCTCCAAAATCCGCCTCGGCGCGATCGCCGAACTGCTGGTTGCCGAATGGGTGACGTTTCCCGCGCTCGTGAAGTCGATCGGAACGACGAACGGCAATCTCGGTGCTCACCTCTCCAAACTCGTTGATGCCGGCTATGTGACCGAAGAGAAAGCTTTCGTCGACAAGCGTCCGCAGACGCGCTACCGTCTGACGCAGCGCGGACGCGATGCATTTAAAAAACATGTTTCCCAAATGCAGACGCTGCTCAAAGCTGCGGAATAGAAAAGGAACCGAAATGCTCCAACGCCCCACCACCGCCGTCTCGTTGACCGGCGTTACGAAGAAATATGGCGCGCTCACGGCGCTCGACCGTATCGATTTGCAGATACCGCAAGGTGAAATGGTCGCCATTTTAGGTCCAAACGGCGCCGGCAAAACGACGGCTGTGTCGCTCATGCTGGGTTTGCGAGTTCCGACGTCGGGCACCGTCCGGGTCCTGGACGGCGATCCGCGCGCCGGGGCTACGCGTACTGCGATGGGTGCAATGCTGCAAGCATCCGGTTTGCCGGAGTACCTGCGCGTCGATGAAGCGATCGATCTGTTTCGCACCTACTATCCAAAACCGCTCGCGCGCTCTACGATAATGCAAACCTGCGGTCTCCATGAAAAAGCGCGTTCCCGCGTCGCCACGCTTTCCGGGGGGCAGTTGCAGAGATTGTACTTCGCGCTTGCCGTCTGCGGCGATCCGCAAGTCGTACTGCTCGACGAACCGACTGTGGGCCTCGACGTCGAGGCTCGCCGCGCGCTGCTCGCAACCATCGACGGGATCGCAAAACAAGGCCGCACGGTCGTGTTGACGACGCACAACTTAGAAGAAGCCGACGCCTTGGCCGACCGCATCGTCGTCATCGATCGCGGCTGCATTGTGGCCGACGGAACGCCGGCGCAGATCAAGGCGACCGTTGCACGTAAACGCGTTTCTTATGTCGCCGGCGGAACAAAACAGAGCGTGCTGACGGATACGCCGGAAACGGTGCTCTTCGATCTTTTTGCACGCGGGATCTCCATTAGCGACCTTACCGTCACGGGAGCTTCGCTCGAAGAAGCCTTCATTCACCTGACGGCCCGAAAGGACGATCATGCTGCTTAGCACCGCTCCCTTTGCACCGATGTTTGCGGCGCAAACCCGAATCGAGTTTCTGCGCCTGCTGCGCATTCCGGCGTTTTCAGTTACGAGCTTAGCACTACCGGTAATGTTCTATGCGTTCTTCGGCTTAAGCGGCTCGCACACGCAATTCATGGGTACGACCTACGGCTCGTACATGCTTGCGTCGTTCGGCGCGTACGCGGTATTGACGATCGTGCTATTTTCCTTCGGCGCAAGCGTTGCGGCCGAGCGTGGCATGGGCTCCATGCGGCTCATGCGCGCGGCGCCACTGCGGCCGCTCGCGTACTTTTTCGGTAAGATCGTGGCTTCGATGGCGTTCGGAGCCATTGCGCTGGGCGTGCTTGTGATGTTTGCTTTTCTTACCGGTGGCGCGCGCATTCCGGTGACGGTGTTTCTCGATCTGTTGGTGCGGCTGTTGCCCGCGAGCATTCCGTTTACGATTTTGGGGTTTGCGGTGGGTTACTTGGCCTCGGTCAATTCCGCGATCGCGGTCCTCAACCTCATCAACCTGCCATTGTCGTTTGCAAGCGGACTCTTTGTCCCGGTTCGGCTGCTACCGCATTTCGTCCAGAGCATCGCACCTTATCTTCCAACCTATCACTACGGCCAGCTTGCGTATGGAGCCGTCGGCGCGGCACATGAGTCCTGGGTGACCTCCGCAATCTGGCTGTGTGGATACGGTGCCCTCTTCCTCTTCGTCGCTTTGCGCGCGTACCGCCGCGAAGAACGCAAAGAATTTGCGTAAAGCGGGTACATAGCTCGCATGGATGATGATGTATTAGACGATGCCGAGCCGCAAAGCGGCGAGTCGAGCGCTAGCCAAACGATTACAAACCTGATCAAGCACGACCGCAGCGAGCCCGCTCCGCGCGACCCGGCTGTTTATAGCGACACCGATCTCAATCCGAACGCGGACGATCAAGCGGATCTGCATCACGGGCACGAGGACGACGAAGAGTAGATCGTTCTTACGGCGGCAGCAACGACTGCCGCGTGACCGTGTGCCGTGCGACGGCTGCAGCGCTATACGGCAACGCGCCGAGGACTGACGATTCGTATTGTGGCGTCAAGTCGGCATAATGCAGGGAGCCGGGCTCGCCCGATTCTCCGGCCGGAATGACGATGCCGCCGGCGTCCCAGTTCCCGACGTCCCACACCGCGCGGAAACTCTGATTGAAGTTTGTATTTTGCGCGTGCACCGTATAATTGTCGCCGAACCCCGGTAGGACGGCACCGTCGAGCCACGTGATGCCGAGCGAATTGAGCGGGTTGAGCAAAGGAACCGTGCCGGCTGCGCTCCACGGCCTGCGCAGCAGCGCGGGTGTCTGCAAGAAGAGATGCTCGAGCAAGAAGCGATCGGCTGCGAGCGGATTTCCTTTTTCCAAGACGCGCAAAGTTTGCAGCAGTGCTGACGTGTTCTTTGCGGGAAAAGCGGTGACTTCGCTCACACGCAGCGCGTGCGCGATCGTCGCCGCCTGCGAGTTCGGGTGCATATAACCGTCCCAGCCGCGCAACAGATTCAAAAGCGGCGCGGCACCCTGCGGCACCATTTCGGG
>JALZBM010000148.1 GCA_030947385.1 Vulcanimicrobiota bacterium | reverse complement strand
CGCGGATGAGGGACCCGGTCGAACGGTGCGCATCTTCGATCGGTGCAAGCGAAACGACGTGTTCGGTTTGGTTTTCGCCCGTGCGCTGCGCGTAACGGTCCGCAGCGAACGCCACGAGCACCACGAGCGCGAGGCCAAATACGATGCGCAGCCCCGCAAACGCCCATCCCAGAACGAAGCCCATGAAGATAATCGTTGCGGGATTCAAAATTGGATTTCCAACCAGAAAGGCGAGCGCGCTTCCCATTCCCGCTCGCTGTTTGCGCATTCCGACAACGATTGGCGCGGTGCAGCACGTGCACATCATGCCTGCCATCGACGCGGCCCCGGCAATCATTGCGGGCCGCACCCCGCTTCCGCCCAACATCCGCACGAGCCACGCCCGCGGGACCAGCACTTGGATCGAAGCACCGAGGATCAGCGCGAGGACCACGGCCTGCCATACGGCCTTAAAATACGCAAGCGAATATTGCCATGCCGCGGCCAAACCGGCGGCCTGCGGTTGAACGCCCTTTCCGCTGACGATCGACGCCCCGATGCTATGCGTGTTCGCGGCAGTGAATGACTTGTGCCAATAGGGCCACCACTTCACGAAAAACAATCCGGCAACCGCCACGAGTAAGAAGACGATCGCGCCCGCCAGTAAGCGCCGCATGTTGTCATCGCGCTCGAGCGTTACACTTTCAGAAACGGTCACGTATTTTGCCTCACAATTTTACGGTGCGAAATCCGCTCATAACATCGCGGCGGTGTGGACGATAGAAGTTTCTCCAGCGCGTCGAGACGAGACGGTTGCGCGTGGTCCACGCTCCGCCGCGCAAGACGAAATGCGTACCGAACCAAGGTTCGGAATATTCCGCATACGGATCGACAACAAATCCGGGGTAGGGTTCAAACGCGCTGCTCGTCCACTCCCACACATTACCCATCATTTGGCGGCATCCCAGCGGACTGTCGCCGGCCGGCAACGTGCCGACGTCGCATGTGCCGCCGCGCAAGCCATCGAGGTTTGCATGGTCGGCGGTTGCTGCGGGATGGTCACCCCACGGATACCGTTTGCGATCACCGCCGGTCGCCGCGACTTCCCACTCGGCTTCACTCGGCAGTCTGCGGCCGGCCCACAGACAGTAGGCATCCGCCTCAAACTTGTTCACGTTGCAAACCGGCTCGTGATCCCCCAGGGCGACTTCCCGGTCGAATGACCGGCGCGTTTTGTTTTCACGATTCCAATACACCGGTTGTTCGGCGCGTTCATTTTCGCACCATTGCCAACCGGACTCCGACCAAAACTTGCGCTGCTTGTAGCCACCGTCGGCAACGAACGCTCCAAATTCAGCATTTGTCACGGGAGCCAGAGCGATTTGAAACGGCTTGAGATCCACTTCGTGCGCCCATTTTTCATTGTCGAACACAAACCCGTCGCCCGGCAAAGAACCGATGCGAAAGCGGCCGCCGCTCACGTGCGCGTCGCCAGGTAGTGGGCCGCCTTTCGGAGCGTTTATCGCAACGTACGAAGGCGTCGGGTATCCGAGAATTTGCCGTGTATAGACCAGGGCTTCTGCGTGCATATCTTCATGGCGCAACGCCAGCTCGTAAAAGTACTTGGCGCGCGGATCGAAATCACTATCCGGTACGAAGAGCCTTTCAAATTCGCGCTCCATGAACGACAGCGTTTCGCTCCGTGACGGCAGCGGTAGCGACCACCGCGCGTCATGCGCGACCTTCGCCGAATCGTAGAGACGGTCGGCATTCGGAATCAGCGGGGATGCGCCAAAAATATTTCGCGATATCCAGAATTCTGCGAAGTAGGCGATATGACCGAGCTCCCATAAGATGGGATTGATGATTTCGAGCTTCGGGACGGCCAGTTGGTCGTCGCGCAAGTCGGCCGCGAGCGCTAACGTACGCGACCGGGCGTCCGCCAAATCGGCTAAGGGGAAATCATCACGCAAGGCCCGGTTGATCATCGTTTCTCCAGCTCCGGCTCATACGACGCTCGGGAATTCGGTCACTGCCGACCGTTACGCGCGCATCTTCCGGGCCCTCGGATGGAGCGTTGCGGTGCGAGGCGCGTACGAGCATGAACCGGGCGAATGTCTGGTCGGGTTGCACGCAGCAAAAAGTGCGTCGAGCGTTATCGCCTTCCGCGAGCACTATCCTGATCGGAAGATAGTCCTCGTCTTGACCGGGACCGATTTGTATCGCGACATCCGCAACAGCGCGCTTGCTAGGCGAGCAATGGAAATTGCCGATACGCTCGTTACCCTGCAGCCCGCGGGTCTAAGCGAACTTCCGACCGCCTTGCGCTCCAAGGCGGTCGCCATCATCCAATCCGCGACGCCGGTCGCACGTCAAAAAACTTCCGCCCGAGCCGCCTTTACGATTTGCGTCCTGGGCCATCTCCGGCACGAGAAAGACCCCATGCGCGCCGCATACGCCGTGCGTGCTTTGCCCCAATCTCTGAACGTGCGCATCGTTCAAGCGGGGCGCATGCTGGAGGAGCGCTATAAAGATGCGACGGCGCTGGAAACGAGCAAGAATTCCCGCTACCACTTCCGTGGCTCTGTCTCTCGAGCGGCGGCGCGCCGGCTTCTTGCCCGAAGCGATCTCCTCGTTCAATCGTCCCGGATGGAAGGCGGAGCGAATACCGTCTGCGAGGCGATTGCTACCGGCATACCGGTGATCGCCTCCCGCATCCCCGGAAACGTTGGCATCCTTGGGCGGGACTATCCGGGCCTCTATCCCGCCGGAAACACCAAAGCCCTCGCGGCATTACTGCGGCAAGCCGCGACGTCTGCGGCATACTACGCAAAATTAGAACGTGCGTGCCGCGACCTTAGGCCGCTTGTGAGCGTGGTGCGGGAGCGAAACCTTTGGGAGGGCATCCTGCGGAGTTAAGCGCTTTCTTTGCGCCGGGCCTTTGACAAGGGGCGTGGCCGGTGCTATAACCATCAATATGCACTTTTGATGGTGCGATAGAAATCGAGGACAGGTGGTATTTTTGTGAAAAGCGCGGTTGAGATTCGAATCGGCGGCATGACCTGCGCGTCCTGCGCCGGGCACGTCACGCGCGCGTTGCAAGCGGTCCCGGGCGTCTGCGGAGTCCAGGTCAATCTCGCGACCGAGCGCGCATCGCTCGCCTACGACCGGCCGCTCGAAGATACCGAGCTGATTGCAGCGGTGGAAGCAGCCGGATATCGCGCAACGCTTGCAACCGGCGACCGCACGGACGGTGATGAGGATGCACGGGAACGCGCGAAGGAGACTGCGCGCAAACGCCGCCTGCTCTTCGTTGGGATTGCGCTTGCCGTACCAACGTTGCTCCTCGGGATGGCCGTTCCGGATTTCGGCGGCAAAGATTGGATCATGTTTGCGCTGACTTTGCCCGTTTGGGGAATCGTCGGGTGGGATTTCCACCGTAGCGCACTGCGTAAGGCGCGTCACGGCGCAGCAAATATGGACACGCTCGTTTCGCTCGGGTCCTCGGCTGCGTTTTTCTATTCCATTTATGCAACGCTTGCCATGCGACCGTCGTATTACGAAACGGCGAGCGCGATCGTCGTGCTGATCTTTCTTGGAAAATATCTGGAGTCGTCGGCAAAGACACGAAGCAACGGCGCGATCCGCGCGCTATTGCAATTGCGGCCCGACCTCGTCCGTGTTCGGCGCGCGGACGGCGGTGTGGAAGAAATCGCAACCGATGACGTGCGAGTCGGCGATCACGTCGTCGTCCCCGCCGGGGAGCGCATTCCGGTCGACGGAACCGTTCTCGAGGGGCAGAGTTCCGTCGATGTTTCCATGTTAACCGGCGAGCCGCTTCCAAAAGACGTCGATCCGGCAAGCGAAGTGCAGGCGGGCACGTTAAACGGTGACGGCGCCCTGGTCGTGCGTGCGGACGAAGTCGGTGCCGGCACAGCGCTTGCAAAAATCGTTTCGATCGTGCGCAAAGCGCAAGGCTCCACACCCGCCGTGCAGCGCCTTGCAGACCGCATCGCATCGGTGTTCGTGCCCGCAATTCTCGCCGTCGCCGCGGTCACGTTCCTGGTGTGGATCGCGCTTGGACATTCGTGGACGCAAGCGCTCGTTGTCGGCGTTGCTATTCTCGTTGTCGCCTGCCCGTGCGCGCTTGGCTTGGCGACGCCGATGGCCATTATGGTGGCTGCCGGCGTCGGCGCAAAACGCGGCGTACTGTTCAAAGATGCGGACGCCTTCGAGCGGCTCGGCTCGACCGACACGATCATCTTCGATAAAACGGGCACGCTCACGCTCGGGCGCCCCGAAGTCGTCGCCGTTCGCGCACTGCACGCAACGCCGGACGAAACGGTGGCGCTCGCAGCGGCCCTCGAAGCGGCCTCTTCCCATCCTCTGGCATCAGCAGTCGTGCGCGCTGCCGAGGCAAGGAACGGCGGAGAAATGCAGACGGCGACCGGCGTGCAAACGGAGCGCGGGCGCGGCCTCAAGGGAACGGTGAATGGCGCAAACGTTCTCGTCGGAAGCCGGGCTTTTCTCGAGTCGAACGGCATCGGCAACTTCGAATTGCTCGCCGCGTCCAGCCATCCGGCGGCAACGAGCATTTACGTTTCAAAGAACCGCGATCTCGCCGGAGTATTGGACGTGGCGGACGCAACGCGTCCGCAATCCGCGCGTGCCGTCGCCGCACTCAAGGCGCTCGGTATGAAGATTTGGCTCATCAGTGGCGACGCGCCCGGCCCGGTACGCGCACTCGCCGCGGAGCTGCGCATCGAAAATTCTATCGCGCAGGCGACGCCGCAGGAGAAGGCTTCGGCCGTCGAGCGATTGCGCGCGGGCGGAGCAAAAGTGGTTTTTATCGGCGACGGTATCAACGACGCGCCGGCACTCGCTACGGCAGACGTCGGAATCGCCATGGGCGGCGCCACGGATATCGCAATGGATACGGCGCAGCTCGCGATTATTTCAAGCGACCCATTCGCGGCGGCGCGGGCGGTTGAATTGTCGCGGGCAACGATGCGCACGATCCGGCAGAACTTGTTTTGGGCATTTGCGTATAACATCGTGCTCGTACCGCTTGCCGCGTTCGGCGCGGTGCGCCCGGTATTCGCAGCCGCAGCAATGGGACTATCGAGTCTCTTCGTGGTCGGCAACTCACTCTTGCTCCAAACGCGAAAGGACACCAACTCTTGATAACTCACGCGACCGCAATCGTGGCGCTCTTAGCAGGGACGGTCGGAGCACAACCCGGCATCTACGCACTTGCAAACGGCAAAGCACAGATCACCTCGTCGCTCTCGTCGCGCACGACGAGGGGGGGAACCGCAATCGATATCGTGCAGCGCGATGCTCGCTCGTCCGCGACGATTCTTCATTACCATCGCGATCAAACCAAGCTCATGCACCTCGTGATCGTCAGCGACGACTTCGAAGGATTCTCGCACGTCCATCCGGTCCTGGGCGCGGACGGCCATTTTACCATCGTGACACCCCTGTCTACCGCACGTTCCTACATTGTGTACGCGGATACCACGCCCGAGGGCTTGGGCAAACAGGTATTCCGATTTCGCATCGGCGGCGCAATCGCACCGGCTGCATCTTCGCGCCCAACCGCGAAGGCGAGCGCACAGGGCTACGATGTCCAGCTCTCTTCCGACCGGATCGATGCCGCTAGAGGCGCCTCGATCACCGCGACGATACGGCACGGTGGCAGCATCGCGAGCAACCTGCATCCCTACCTGGGTGCGGTCGCGCATGCGGTGTTTATCAACATCCGAACGCTGACGTACGAGCACGTTCATCCGATGCAACCCGGCTCCTCGGATCGGGCAACGAACATGCCCGGAATGCCGATGGAAAATATGCATCGTGAATCCAATTTGGCCGCCGGCGCGACCTTAAAGGGAAAGATGACGCTCGCGATTCCGGCGCTTGCACCCGGAACGTACCGGATGTGGCTTCAATTCCGCGCGGGAAGCGCACTCATCGTCGCTCCCTTTACGATTATCGCGGTCTAGCCCGAAGCTTCGCGCAGACGCCGGTAGTACGTGGCAACTTTC
>JALZBM010000147.1 GCA_030947385.1 Vulcanimicrobiota bacterium | reverse complement strand
GTATCGCACCGTGCACCTGCATCAGGGCACCGTTATCAATCCGCGCGGTACGTCCATTCAAGACGGCCAGCATGTGGATGTAAAAGGTCAGGGTCAATCGGACGGATCGCTCAACGCGGATTCGATTCTCGTTCAGTAATCCGGTCGCGGAACGTGAGTTCGGCAATGCCGGACTTATCGAGGTCGCCCAAACCCTTTTCGACCATCCGGTTATATTGCGCGGCCGCCGCCTGTGCGAGCGGGAGCGTCAGCCCGGCGGACCGAGCCAGCTGTAAAGCAATCGTTGAATCCTTGGCGGCGTGAGCGGCAGAAAAGTACGTTTCATGATCGCGCGCTTGCATGTCGGCGCCGTCGGTCTCCAATACCCGTGAAGCCGCGCCGGTTTTTGCAAATGTTTCGCGCACTAGATCCAAATCGAGTCCGAGCGCTTGCGCGAGCCCGAGGCCTTCCGCCAGGCCGGCCGTGTTTACGTTCATCACCATGTTCACGAGCGCTTTGAGCTGCGCGGCGGTACCCGCTTGGCCGGTGTAAATGACGTTCGAGCCGAGCGCGCGCAGCAGCGGTTCGGCCCGGTCGAACACCTCGCGTTTCCCCGCACACATCAGAAACAGCGTTCCGGAGCGCGCTTGCGGTATCGAACCGGCCATGCATGCCTCGAGGGCTTGCGCGCCACGCTCTTCACAACGGCGCTCGATGTCGACATGCGTCTGCGGTGAGACGGTTGCGCAATTTATAAAGAGTTTGCCGGAAGCGTTTAAGAGCAACGAATCTGCGGTTGGCGCGAAGATACTCTGCATCGCCGTATCGTCGGAAACGACCGTGATCACAACATCGCACAGTTCGGTGACGTCTGCCAGCGTCGCGGCGATGCTTGCGCCCGTTTCTTCGGCCAAGATGTTGCCGGCGGCCGGATTGCGGTCGAACAAAACATTCACATTCCAGCCTTGTTCGTTCAGGCGCTCGGCCATGTTCGCGCCCATGCGCCCCACCCCGGCGAACCCGATCTTGCTGGACTTAGCGACTGATTGCATGCCCTGGAACTGCGGCGGGACGAACGGGCCGACCTGCGGACAAAGCCGCGGGAGATAAAAAAGAGACCACGCGCTCGCATGGACTCTTTTTTGTTTCATGCCCACAGACTCTGCTGCGAAATGGCAATCGTCCCAATGTTTAGGACCCGTTCACTATACCCGAACGCGAACAAAAGAAACGCCCCGGATTGCTCCGATCACGTTAACTTGCAGAAAAATATGAGTAAGAGAACGAGCAGCCAATTGATTGCGTGCGACGTCCAGCAGAACTTGCACGGCATGCGCGTCACAAAGAGCAGACTGTATGCCAAATAGAATGACACACCGGCGGCGAGCGCCGACGCAACGAGCAGCGGGACGCATCCGCCGGGAATGCCCCAGATGAAGACGAGCACTACCGTGTAATAAACGGCTCCGAGGAGCGCGTTCGGGACACCCAGGAAAAGGCGGGCGGCAGGCTGCTGTACGACGCTCGGCTCGCTCAGGGCTCCCGTTGCGGCGAGCCGGGTCTTGCGAAACATGAAGACGGAGGCGTAGAGCCCAAGGGCGCATAGAACGGAAAGTATGATTTTCAGTAAGACCACGGGTATTGAGTAAGCTCCTCTGGCGCCGGGCCGGCGCGATAACGATGCTCGTGCTCTCGTTTGCTTTGGCTCTGTGGGTGATTCGCCACCAGCCGATGATCGCGCGCTACATTGCTTCGATCGGTTGGTTTGCCTATCCGATTGCCATTGCCATCTTCGCCGTCGTCGCTTCGGCGCCGTTCTCGGTCACGGACGCCATCGCGATCATGAACGGGGCACTCTTCGGGCCGCTGTGGGGATCGGTCGTCAATGCGGTCGGACTCGTACTGGCGGCGATCCTCGGCTACTACGTGAGCAAACATGCCTCACATTTGCTCGATCTGGAGAAAACGCTCGAGCGCCTGCCACCCTGGGCCAAGCGGTTCCGCATCGGATCGCCCGCGTTCTTGCTCTCGGTCCGAGTCATTCCGGGCCTCGGAGGAACGCTCGCAACGAGCGTGGCGGCAACATTCAAGGTACCGCTCTTCGTGCACGTTTGGACGATGTGTCTCATCGCGATCCCCATCTGTACGCTGCTTGCCATTTTCGGTGACCGCGTTACGGTTTTCGTACACGGATATGAAGCGCGCGTGCATACCCGCGTTCACGACTTTTACATGCGTCATCGTTTCCACCGGCGCGCGCACAAGGGATCGGTATCGCCGGTTCCGGAACCGGCCCACTCGTGAATTACGAAATGATTGCGGACGCGCGTGGTCTGGACGCGCTGTGCGAGCGGGTACGCAGCGCGGAGCGCATTGGGCTGGATACCGAATTTCACAACGAACGGTCCTATACCGCACGCTTGATGGTCGTGCAGATTGCCTTCGACGACGGCGTCGCGATCGTCGATCCGCTTGCGATCGAGGACCTAACGCCGCTGGCGCGTGCGTTTTGCGACACGCTCGTGGTGGGGCACGCCCTGGGCAGCGATCTTAAAATATTTGCGGACCGCTTCGATATCGTTCCGCCGAACGTCTTCGACACCCAAGTCGCAGCGTCGTTTTGCGGCTACGGCCTTGCGATTTCGCTTGCCGATCTCGTCGCCGATCTGGCCGGCGTGCGGTTAAAGAAATCGCACACGGTGAGCGATTGGAGTACGCGTCCGCTCTCGCCGGGACAGATTGAGTATTTAACCGACGACGTCGCACATTTGTTACCAATGTATGACGTGCTCAAGAACCGTCTGGAGAAAAACCGGCGCTTTGAGTGGGCGGTCGAAGAGAACCGCGCCCTTGCAGACCGCAAAAAGTACGCGGTCGACACAAAACGTCTGTACTTGCGTATTTCCGGCGCGAACCGGATGAGCCGGCGCGAACTCGGCGTGCTCAGTCAGGTGGCGGTGCTGCGCGAACGAATGGCACGCCAACGTGACATTCCGCTCAAATACATCATCGCCGACGATGTCTTGGCGGGCATTGCGACGCTGCGGCCCAAGAAGCTCGACGATTTAGCGCAGTTGCGGCGCTTGGATCCGGGCACGCGCAAATCGCTCGGAAGCGCCATAATCGATGCGGTAGCGGCGGGTGAATTAATTCCCGAGCACGACCTGCCGCAGCGGCCGTCCCGGCCCCTTGGCAATCAACGCGAGAGTTTGGTTTCGATCATGGGCGTTCTGGTCGCCGCGATCGCGCAACAAAACGACATGCCCTCGAGCCTGCTCGTGCCGAGGGCCGCGCTCGAACGCGTCGCGCGCGAAGTTCCAACGGACCGGGAGGCACTTGAAGCGGCCCTGGATTTGAGCCCGTGGCGCCGCAATTTGATCGCCGAACCGCTGTGGAGACTTTTGTCTGCCCAAAGTGCGTTAAAAATCGAAGGCTACGGCAACGGCGATCCGCGAATTACCTTCGTATGACACAACAGCAGCGGGCAAACTCTTTTGGCGCTGCCGACACGCTGGTTGTCGGTGACCGCACCTATTCGTATTACCGGTTAGGAGCGCTCGAAGGCGCCGGTTTTAAAAACGTGGCAAAACTCCCGTTCTCGATGAAAATTTTGCTTGAGAATTTATTGCGTTTTGAAGATCAGCGCACCGTACACCGCGCCGACATTGAGTTTCTCGCAAAATGGGATCCGCATTCAAAGGAACAACGGGAGATCGCGTTTCGTCCCGCGCGCGTGCTGCTGCAAGATTTTACCGGGGTTCCGGCGGTTGTCGACCTCGCAGCAATGCGCGATGCGATGGCGCAGATGGGCGGCGATCCAAAAGCGATCAATCCGCTGCAACCCGTCGAATTGGTTATCGACCACTCGGTGCAAGTCGACTACTTCGGCTCTAACAATTCGTTCGAGAAAAACGTCGAGCTTGAATACCAGCGCAACAAAGAGCGCTACGCTTTTTTAAAGTGGGGACAGAGCGCGCTCGACGGATTCCGCGCCGTTCCACCGGGTACGGGTATCGTTCATCAAGTCAACATTGAATTTCTCGCGCGCGTCGTGTTCGGCGCGGGCGGCGCGGGTCTCGCGCACGATGCCGCCTCCAACGCTGCGTATCCGGACACCGTCGTGGGTACGGACTCGCACACGACGATGGTCAACGGCCTCGGCGTCCTGGCATGGGGCGTGGGCGGCATCGAAGCGGAAGCGGCGATGCTCGGACAGCCCGTGACGATGTTGCTGCCGGATGTCATCGGCTTCCGTTTGGAGGGCGAACTGCGTGAAGGCGTCACCGCGACGGACCTCGTGCTCACCGTTACGGAGATGCTGCGCAAAAAAGGCGTCGTCGGAAAGTTTGTCGAGTTTTTTGGTAAGGGTCTTTCGAACTTGGGCGTTTCGGATCGCGTAACCATCGGTAATATGTCTCCGGAATACGGATCGACGTGTGCGATTTTTCCGGTCGACCAACAAACGCTCGAGTACTTGCGGCTAACCGGGCGCTCCGCCGATCAAATCGCACTCGTCGAAGCCTATGCGCGCGCTCAGGGCATGTTCCGGATGGATGCCTGCGCCGATCCGGTCTTCACCGATACGCTTTCCCTCGATCTCGCAAGCGTTGTGCCGAACGTTGCCGGACCGCGTCGTCCGCAAGACCGCGTGGCGCTCTCGCATGTAAAAACAAGTTTCGCTGCAGCCATGGACGATTGGCAGGCGGCCCGCGAAATGAAGTCCAACGGCGTCGCGCGATTTGAAAACGAGGGCGGAGGCGGAACGGCGCTCGCAGCCCGCCCCGGAACTGAGGTTACGGACGGCGCCGTCGTTATCGCCGCCATAACGAGTTGCACGAACACGTCCAATCCGTCCGTCATGATTGCGGCCGGTTTGGTTGCAAAAAAAGCCCGGGCGCTCGGTTTGAACCGCAAGCCGTGGGTAAAGACCAGCCTCGCGCCCGGCTCCAAAGTCGTCACCGATTATCTCAAAAGCGCGGGTTTGGATAAAGACTTGGATGCGATCGGATTCAATCTCGTCGGTTACGGCTGCACGACGTGCATCGGCAACAGCGGACCGCTGCCGATCGAAATTGCCGAAACGATAGCGGAACAAGACACGATCGTGGCGGCGGTTCTTTCCGGAAACCGCAATTTCGAGGGCCGCATTCATCCGCAGGTGCGCGCGAACTACTTAGCATCGCCGCCGCTGGTGGTCGCCTATGCGCTTGCCGGCCGGATGGATGTCGATCTTACGACCGAACCGCTGGGCGACGGCAAAGACGGGCCGGTATTCCTCAAAGACGTTTGGCCGGGCAACGCAGAAATCAACGAGATCGTCGCCGGGTGCGTGACGGAGCAAATGTTCCGCTCGCGGTACGGCGACGTATTCAAGGGCGACAAAGAATGGTCGCAGCTCGACGTTCCGACGGGCGAGCGCTACGCGTGGGATGCGAAATCCGAATACGTAAAAAAGCCGCCTTACTTCGACGACATGCTCGCCGAGCCGGCCCCGCTTCGCGACGTGCGCGGCGCGCGCGCGCTTGCGGTCCTCGGCGACTCGGTCACGACGGATCATATCTCGCCGGCCGGGAGTATCGCGCGAACGTCTCCCGCTGCGAAATACTTGATGGAGCGCGGCGTTGATCCGACGGACTTCAACTCTTACGGCGCGCGTCGCGGTAATCACGAAGTGATGATGCGCGGAACGTTTGCCAACGTGCGCTTGCGCAACGAGTTGGTTTCCGGCGTGGAAGGCGGCATTACGCGTTATCTACCCGACGATGCGCAAATGTCGATCTTCGATGCGGCCGTTCGCTACAAGCAAGACGGAACGCCCCTTATCGTGCTCGCCGGTAAAGAATATGGTTCCGGTTCGTCACGCGATTGGGCGGCCAAAGGCCCGATGCTGCTCGGAATCCGCGCCGTTATCGCGGAATCGTTCGAACGTATTCACCGCAGCAACCTTATCGGCATGGGCATCCTGCCGCTCGAGTTTCTCGACCGTGCGGACCGCAGCACCTACGCGCTCACCGGCGAGGAAACGTTCGATATCACAGGTATTGAAGGCGGCATCAAACCGGGC
>JALZBM010000146.1 GCA_030947385.1 Vulcanimicrobiota bacterium | reverse complement strand
AAGCGACACTGCGCGAGTCGGGGTTCACACGCGAAGAACTCATGAGCGAACCGACGGGCACGGGCCCCGAGACCGATTTGGCGGCCGTTAAAGAGTTCCGGTTGGCGCTCTGCGCCGGTGACTCGGCGCGTGCCCGGTTGCGCCTCTACCGTAAAGACGGGTCGAAGTACTGGGGCGAAATTAGCGCGCAGCCCATCAGAAACTTCCGGGGCGAGATTACGCACGTCGTGTCGATCGAGCGCGACGTAAGCGATGTCGTGGACCGCGAACAGCAGTTGCAAAGCGACAACGAAACGCTCTCGGCGCTCATGCAAATATCGCGCGAGCTGTTCGGGGTGTTGAGTTCGGAGTCGCTGCGCGCAACGTTTTTATCCGGTATCGAATCGCTGACCGGCATCAAACCGGTGGAACACGTTGGTCTGCTTGCCGTCGCCGACCCATTTTTGCAACGTGCGTCGATGTCGAAGGTGCCGGTCGTGGACCGGGCCCGCAATCGCGCCGCTTTTATCGTAGGCGCGAGTTCCGATGCTCCGCCCTCGGTGGTCGAACTCAACGCCGAGACGACCGGCCGCAAGCTCGAACGCAACGTGATTCTCGCCCTCCAGTTACTCGTTCAAAATTACCGCACGGCATCCCAGAATACCGCGCTGTACGAAGAAATCGAAGACCGGCGGGCGGCGGTTATCGAACTCAACCAAACCAAGAGCGATCTGATCGCAATGCTCGCACACGATTTCCGCGGACCGCTTACCTCGATTATGGGATTCTCCGAAATGCTGCGCGGCGAAGAGATGCCGCGCCCGGAGCAAGAAGATTTTCTGGATACCATCATCGCTGCCGCGCAGCGCTTGAGCAACTTGGCAAACGACACCCTGGCGATGTCCAACTTGGAAGAGAACGAGCTTTCGCTCGTGATCGAGCCGGTCGACTACGTTGCGCTTGCCACCAAAGCCGCAGAGATCTACTCCGAAGAACGCACGATCCACATTAGCGCGCAACCCGAACACATAACGGGCAACGCCGACCGCTCGCGTTTGCGTCAAGTATTCGACAACCTCATCGGCAACGCGGTGAAATATTCACCCGAGGGCGGTGACGTTACGGTTGAATTAAAGCGCACGGGCGGTGAGATCGAAATGCGCGTCAGCGACTCGGGCATCGGTATTCCGCGCAACGAAGTCGACCGGATCTTCACGCGCTTCTCCCGTGCCAGCAACGCGCGCGCGTCGGGCATTTCGGGAACCGGGTTCGGCTTGTATCTGACCAGACAAATTGTGGAGCGCCACGGTGGTACGATTCGCGTGCAGAGCACGCTCGGCAAAGGCAGCACCTTCATTATGGAGGTTCCGGTGGCTGCCCGGGCTCTGGGATCGCGCTTGCGCGTCTTGCTGGGCGATCATGCGGGGAGCGTGCGCTCGTTTACCGCGCATACCTTGCGTTCGAACGGCTATGCGGTCAAAGTGTGCGACGCGTGGCGCGATCTCGAACACGAAGTGAGCAACGCCACCTACGATCTCGCCGTTATCGACGTGGAAACATTCCGGACCGGCATCCCAACAGTTCAGCGTTTCCTGGATGCCGCCAACGCGACGAGCGTTCCCGTCATCGTCATCGGCGCCAAACGGACCGAGCAGCTCGAAGGCTATGCCGCCACCCTCGGCAAGCCGTACCTTGCCGCCGACCTGCTGGCAACGGTGCATCGCTTGGACTCGCACGCCGTGATGCGCCCGTTGCGTGAAGCGCAACCGGTTCCAAGCGCGCCCGCCGACTCGTAAGCGCAACCATCGCGCGCGCATTCCTTTCACACCGGGTATGAAGACTTTCGTTCAGACCAAAGGGTACGCAGCTCCGTCGGTTCATGCCCCGCTCGAACCATTTTCCTTCGAGCGCCGCGAGGTTCGCCCGCACGACGTGGGAATCGAAATTAAATTCTGCGGGATCTGTCATTCCGATATCCATCAAGCGCGCGACGAATGGGGCGGCTCCATCTTTCCGATGGTTCCGGGGCACGAAATTGCCGGCATCGTCAGCGACATCGGCGCTGAGGTCACAAAATTTAAAGTCGGCGACCGCGTCGGCGTCGGCTGTATCGTTGATTCATGCCGGAAGTGCGAGGCGTGTTTAGCGGGACTCGAACAATATTGTACGGCAAACGTCCCGACGTATAACGGACTCGAGAAAGACGGCACGCCGACCTACGGCGGCTACTCCGACCGGATCGTTGTGGATGAAAACTACGTGCTGCGCATTCCCGATTCGCTGTCTCTCGATGCTGCGGCACCGCTGTTGTGCGCGGGCATCACAACCTATTCACCGCTGCGGCATTGGAATGCGGGCCCGGGCAAGAAAGTGGCTATTATTGGCCTCGGCGGTCTCGGCCACATGGGCGTGAAACTCGCGCATGCGATGGGTGCGGACGTTACCGTGCTCAGCCAGTCGCTCTCCAAAGCGGACGACGGCAAACGCATGGGTGCCGATCGCTACTATGCAACATCGGATCCGCAAACGTTCGCCAAGCTCGCCGCCTCGTTCGATTTGATCGTCAACACGGTGTCGGCGGAACTGGATTGGAATCAGTATTTGGGGCTACTCAAAGTTGACGGCGCACTCGTCGTCGTGGGCGCGCCCAGCAACCCCATTCCGGTGTCGGCGTTTTCGCTTATCGGCGGACGGCATACGCTCGCAGGTTCGGGAATAGGCGGGATCCGCGAGACGCAAGAGATGCTCGATTTTTGCGCCCGGCACGGCATCGCCGCCGACATCGAGCACGTAAAAATCCAAGCCGTGAACGAAGCCTACGAGCGCGTCCTCAAAAGCGACGTGCGCTACCGGTTCGTCATCGACGTGGATTCGCTCTCGGCCTAAAGCTTCGGAGAGGGGGAGATTCGAACTCCCGAGACGCTTTCACGTCTGCTCGCTTTCCAGGCGAGTGCATTCGACCACTCTGCCACCTCTCCGTGGTGGGCGCAGGCCCTCGGTACTATGCGCTGGTCCTCGGCGCCTGCCTGGGCACCGCGGCAATCACCGCTTCAAACTCTGCTTCGGGTAGCGGGCGCCCGAAGTAGTAACCCTGCGCAAACGCGACGCCGCAGTCGCGCAAGAAATCGCCTTGTGCCGCCGTCTCCACACCTTCGGCGACGATTTCTAGATTGAGGGCGTGGGCCATTGCCGCAATCGCAGAAACGATCGCGATGTCGTTTTGATCGGCGGGAATATCCCGCACGAACGACTTATCGATTTTTAGCAGATCGAGCGGGAAACGCTTGAGATAACTCAAGCTGGAATATCCGGTGCCGAAATCATCCAAGGAGAGGCCGCACCCTAGGCTCTTGAGTTGACGCATGACGCCGATGCTGTCCTCGGCGTTGTGCATTGCAACGCCTTCGGTAATTTCCAAATCAAGATCTTTCGGATTGAGCCCCGATTGCTTGAGCGAATCGCTAATCATCGTAAAGAGGCTATGGTGCAAAAACTGACGGCTCGAAAGATTGACTGCTAGGCGCAGGGGTTTTCCATGCGCGATCTGCCACGCCCGGACTTGTTTTGTGGCCGTGCGCATGACCCACTCGCCCAGTTGAATGATAAACCCGCTGCTTTCGGCCTGCGGAATAAATTGATCCGGCGCCGTCATCGTGTTGTCGCGCTGCGGCCAGCGGCAGAGTGCTTCCATACCCACGATCGCGTTGCCGTTTTGCAAATCGACGACGGGCTGGTAGTAGATGCGAAACTCGCCATACGTTAAGGCGTTGGACAGACGCTGATGAAAGGGAAGTAGGCGGTAACTCACGTGATCGCGTTCTTAGGGAGCGGCGGGCGGCACGCCTTCAGAAAGGCCCGCGAGCCGTGTAAAGTACGCGATGCGCGCGGCTTCTTCGGCGAGATCCGTTTGCAAGAATGCGTCTTCGAACGACGCACCGATGCACGTCAAACCGTGGCGTTCCATCAACACGTTATCAACTCCGGTTGCAAACATCGCACCGACCACGGCGGCGAGTCCGGCCGAACCGGCGGGGAAATAGGGCGTAAATCCGACCTCTCGGAGCGTCTCTCGCGCGCCGACGGTGTCCCGCGTGAAGGCGCGCCCGGCTTTCGAGCACAGCACGCAAAAGGTCGGATGCGTGTGCAGCACGACGCGTACTTCCGGCCGCACGCGGTAGGCGGCTAGATGCAAGGGCAATTCGCTCGTCGGTATGCCGCCCGGCTGCCGCGGATGTCCCGCGCGGTCTACCAACACGAGTTCATCTTCGCGCAAGTTGCGTAGCGAGCGTGCCGACGGCGTCACCAGAATCCGGTTTTCGCCGAGGCGAACGCTCGCGTTTCCGCTACTGCCCATGACCAAGCGCCGGTCCCACAGCTCGCGCCCGTAGGCTACCAACCCGCGCCGGGCCGCCTTTTCCGGCAGGACTTTTAAATGGCGGCCGGATGCCAAATGGTTTTTATTTCGCAGTACGCGGCAATCTCATCCAAACTCTGTGCGCTCGCTGCAGACCAGTCGCGTTTGGCGACGGTCCGCGTACGCTTGACGTTGTCTGCAGAAAAGCGCAGCAGTTGCACGACAAATTCGGGTTCACCCTGCGCGATCGTAATCGCGTTGACGTCCATGTGTTTTGCCAGGTGCGGCGCTACCTCGGTCTGCTCTCCGGTCAGGATGTTGACGGTGCCGGCGGGCATGTCGCTCGTGGCCAACGCTTCGGCCAGAGTCATTGCCGTGCGCGGATCTTTCTCCGGCGCAAGCACGACGACCGTGTTTCCGGAAACGAGGGGCGGGATGATCGTGGAGATCAATCCGAGCAGTGCGGGCTCATCGGGGGCAAGGACGGCGATCACGCCCATCGGTTCGGGTGTCGAAAAATTAAAGTGCGGCCCCGCGACCGGATTGCGGGTGGAGAGCAACGCGGCAAACTTATCACACCAACCCGCATACCAAACAAGCCGGTCGATGGACGCACAAACTTCATCGCGCGCGGCGCGCTCGCCGAGACCGCTTCCCTCGCGCAGCCGTAGTGCAAATTCATCGCTGCGTCCCTCCATCATTTCCGCTAAGCGGTAGAGGATCAGGCCGCGCGTTGCCGGTGCCGTCGCTGCCCATGTACTCTGGGCCGCCCGCGCGGCGACGACGGCGTCGCGTGCGTCCTTGCGCGATGCGCGCGCGATGTTACTCGCAAATTCTTTGCCGGCATAAATAGGATCGCTGCGGCCGGACTCGGAACGCACGAAGGCGCCGTTGATAAACAACTTATACATCTTTTTAACGGACAGCCGCGCATCATCGGTTGGCACATCGTTGCCTACGACGCTTGGCCGGCCCGTACCTCGCCGCGCTCGAAAGGGGTGAGTTGCTTCGATGAAGGTGGTGGTGGCCGAACCGTTTGCGCAGAGCGGAATCCGCTTGCTCGAAGAGAGCGGCGTCGAGGTCGTTAATTGCGTCGGGGCGGCGCGCGCATCGCTGCTCGAGGCGATTGCGGATGCCGACGGACTGATCGTGCGTTCCGAAACCCGGGTGGATCGCGAACTGCTCGAACATTCAAAATCGCTGGCCGTCGTCGGCCGCGCGGGTGTCGGCGTGGATGCGATCGACGTAAGTGCGGCAACCCAAGCCGGCATCGTTATCGTCAATACGCCGGCGGCAAACACCATCGCCGCCACGGAGCAAACGTTCGCGCTCATGCTTTCACTCGCGCGCCATACGGCGCAGGCCTACGCGTCCGTGAAGGCGGGTAAGTGGGAACGCTCCCCGTTCGTCGGGAGCGAACTCTTTGAAAAGACGCTCGGCATCGTTGGCCTCGGGCGTATCGGGGGCGGAATTGCAACGCGCGCGCATGCCTTCGGCATGCGGGTCGTCGCCTGCGATCCTTATATTTCGCAGGCACGCGCGCAGGCGCACGACGTCGAACTCGTTGGGCTCGAGCACCTTCTGGCGTGCAGCGATATCGTGACGCTTCACGTTCCACTCAACGACCAAACCGCGCGCATGATCGACGCGCCGCGCCTGGCAATGATGAAGAAGAGTGCGGTGCTCATCAACTGCGCGCGCGGCGGGATCGTCGACGAACCGGCGCTCCTGCACGCGCTGCAGTCACGGGATC